>QGSR01000370.1 GCA_003387805.1 Bacillota bacterium
CCTCACCGCCGGGGGTGACACCGTAAACGCGACGCTGGTGGGCGTCACGCCGCCGTATCAGGCGGTGATGAACTACAACGTGGCCCGGGGGCGCTTCATCACGGACTGGGACGTCAGCGAGCGGCTGCACGTGGCCGTGCTGGGCTCGGCGCTGGCGGAGGATCTGTTTGAAGACGCGGACCCGCTGGGCCAGGAAATCATCGCCGTGGTGGGCAGCCGCCGCATCTTGTTCCGCGTCGTGGGCGTCATGGAGCCCCGGGGGCAGGCGCTGGCGGGCAACTTCGACACGCAGATGTACGTGCCGGTGACGACCATGATGGAGCGGGTGGCGAAAACCCGCGTCGTGTCGTCCTTCGCGGCGCAGGCGCTGTCTTCGGATCACGCGTCCGAGGCGGTGGAGCAGCTGAACTTCTTCCTGACCCGGCGCCTGGGCGACGCCCGCCGGTTTCGCATCACCAGCCAGGATCAGATGCTGGAGACCATGTCCCAGGTGACGCAGACGCTGTCTTTGATGCTGGGCGGCATCGCCAGCATCGCCCTGGTGGTGGGCGGCATCGGCATCATGAACATCATGCTGGTTTCGGTGACGGAGCGCACCCGGGAAATCGGCATCCGCAAAGCGCTGGGCGCCAGGCGGCGCACGATTTTGCTGCAGTTTTGGGTGGAGGCGGTGGCGCTGTCGGCCACGGGCGGCATCATCGGCCTGGGCCTGGGCTGGGTGGGCGCCCGCGTCATCGGCCACTTCGGCGGCTGGGTGGGCCGCCTGAGCCCCGAGTCGGTGGTGGTGGCCCTGGGCTTCTCCGCGGCGGTGGGCCTCTTCTTCGGCATTTACCCCGCCGCGAAGGCCGCGCGGCTGGATCCGGTGAAGGCCCTAAGCTACGAGTGATTTCCACGTAAATCTCCCCAAAAAAATTTTCATTTTGCCCGAGGAAAAAGAAGGAGAACGCGCCAGGGACAAGAATATCCTGTCTATGCATGCCCATGTTTGGGCGCTGGACGATCACGACTCGGTGAGCCCAAGGCGCGAAAGGAGGTGCACCCCGAGTTGGCCGCGGGACGTCCGGGCGTGATCACGGAAGCCTGACGGAGGAACAGGGAAGAAAGGAAACAAGGACACTTTCGTCCCGAACTCCCCCTGAAGGTTTCCGGTCCAGGAAAACCACAACCAACAACTAGGGGGAATTTGCAAAATGAGAAAGTCTCTCGCACTGGCTCTCGCGCTCGTGTTTGCGTTCGCGAGTGTCTCGTTTGCGGCGACGCCGACGTTCAACGCTGAGTTCTCGGCGACGGCGCGGCATGACGGTGACGATCGGTTCTTTGGGCAGTACGACATCACCAAGGCGCTTAACCTGACCGTCGGCCTGAAGTCCGAGCAGGAGAACTGGGACGCTACGTTTAGCCTGACGGGTAAGGACACCCTCGGTGTTACCCTGGGTCGTTACACCGTCAACGTGAACGAGGACGCGTTCAAGTTCACCGCTTGGGGCGGCGCTACCTCGGGCAGCATCGGCAACCTGGGCGACGCGCTTGGCTTCCTGACCGTCGGCGGTGCCTATGCGCAGGCCCCGAAGTTCCGCCTGACGACCAACCTGGGTGGGGTTGACGCGGCTCTCCAGGTGAACCACAACAGCGATTTCTATGCGAATGGGAAGATGGGCTTCGACCAGTTCACGCTGGGCGCCACGGTCTATCGCAAGCTGGATGCTGAGTACAACAGGTTCGCGGTCTATGGCGGTGCCAGCCTGGACGTCGTCAACGTCGATGCCGCGTTCTACTCCAACGGCGAGCAGAAGAAGGACAATACCGCTATCGGTGTCAAGGCCTCCTCGGCCATCACCGAGCAGCTCAACGTGTACGGCCAGTACGTGAGCGCTGCGGCGAATTCCGGCAAGTCGACCGGTTACAAGCTGGGTGGCACGTTCACCGAGGGCGTGATTCAGGCTGCTGCGGAATACAACCGTGACGACACGGCCAAGAAGTCCGAGGCTGAGGTTTCCGTTGTCTATCGCGGCAGCGAGGACAACGTGGCCTTCGATGACCTGTTCGAAGACGACGAGTACTTCAACAACGTCGCGCCGGCGTTCGGTGCTTCGTACTCCGTCAGCTCCGCCGACAGCGGTGCTTCGGTCTCGACCATCGCGGTTCAGGGCACTGCGCCGGTCGTGCCTGGGCAGTTCTGGATTCTGGGCTCGATCGAGTCCTCCTCCGCCAGCAGTGGTGGCTCGGTTGACGTGGACGAAATCGACGAGTTCCTCCCCGCCGAAGACAACTTTAAGAT
>QGSR01000371.1 GCA_003387805.1 Bacillota bacterium
CCGCACCGGCTACCATCACAGGGAACCGGCGAGGACGGACGCACTGGCGACGGACGTGAGGTCGACCCTAGCCCAGTTGGCTTGACACTATCAAAGGTGCGGGATTCGTTGACAGCGTGCGCCGCGTGTTGTATACTGATGTTCGCAGCCACCAAGGCGGCCCGTCGGGGTGTGGCTCAGCTTGGTAGAGCGCACGGTTCGGGACCGTGAGGTCGCTGGTTCAAATCCAGTCACCCCGACCAGTCCGGCGCCCTGCGGGGCGCGCAGAGCAGGCTCTCTGGAGCCTGCTTTTTTGTTTTCGGGATGGCGGCGCGGCCCCGGCCTCCCTGCGCGGCCTCCGGCCGGGTCCGTCTTTTTTCCGGAGGCGCCGGGAACAATAGGCCGGGAGCGTGGTGCTGCATGACGGCTTTATGGGCTGCGGCGCTGGCTTTGGGCACGGCGTCGCTGGCGCTGGGACTGATCGGCCTGGCCCCGGGCCGGCTGGACCGGCGGGTGCTGACCAACCGCCGGCGTCTGGGCGCCTTGGCCGCGCTGGGGCTGTTTTTGGTCTTCACCGGCTCCGCGCCGCCCACCCGGGCGGCGGCGCCAAAGACCGCGGCCGGAGACGCTTCTTTGGAAGTCCCTTCCGTCGGCACGCTCCTGGTGCAGTTCGCGGCCCGCGGGGCCGCTGCCGTCGATCCCGAGGCAGTTCCCCAGCAGCAGGCCGCGTACGAGCAGTGGGAGCGCCAGGTGGTGAGCGGCTACGAAAAGGCCGAGGCGGCGCTGGCCGCGGTGCCGCGCATCCTGGAGGCCCTGGGCGCCGGCCAGCTGGACCGCTTCACCGCGTGGATGCACCTCGCGCGGGCCAAGCAGGACGCGAACCAGGCCCGCCTGGCCGTGGACGCGGTGATGCCGCCCGCGGTGCTGGACCTGGCCATGAAAGAACGGCTGCAAAGGGCCCTGGACGGTCTCAACGAAAGCCTGCAGCGGCGGCGGCGCGCCGTGGCCCACCTGCAGCACCACGTGCGCACCCTGGCGCCCGAGGAGCTGACGCGGGCCGCGGAGGAGACCGAGCTGGCGCGGGCCGCTCTTGTCAATGCCGTCATGGAGATGACGTGGGTGAAAGGCCGCCTGGGCCTGTTGCGGGACGCTCCGGCCGCAACGGCGGCGTCGCCCCCGTCCCGGGCGCCGGCGCCGGCGCTGCGGCCGGAACCGTCGTACGCTAGCTGGCCCGCAGCTGCATACGGAGCCGGTCCGCCAGTTTCGCGATGACCATCGAATTGGTGGGGAAACGGCCCTCCCGGACGCGCTGGGACCGGCCGGCGAGCTCTTCCAGAAACTGGCGGTTGCCCTTTTCCCAGCAAGCGATCAATCCGTTGCGGATGGCGGCTTCCACGCCCCCGGGCGTGGCGTTGTACTTGTCGGCCAGACGCGGATAGATGTCCTTGCTGAGGCTGCCGCCCGTGGGGTCCGGCGCCGTGACCGTCATCAGCACCGCTTCCCGCAAGTACTGGTAGCCCTTGAAGTGCGCCGGCATGCCCATCTCGTGCAGCAGCTCGGTGATGATCGCTTCCAGGTCGGCCGTCTTCGGCGCGGGCGCCTGGGGCGCGGGCCGGGTGCGCACGCCCGCCTCGGGCGCCTGGCCCGTCGCGAACTGCCGGATGCGATCGGCCAAAAGCTCCATGTCGAAAGGTTTGAGCATGTAGTAGTCGGCGCCCATTTCGGTGAAGCGCTGGGCGATGTCGTCCCGGGCCAGGGCGGTCAAGACGATGACCCGCGGGCGCTTTTTCAGGTTCAGCTCGTCGAGCCGCTCCAGCACCGCGAGGCCGTCCAGCCGCGGCATCGTGATGTCCAGCACCACCACGTCGGGGCTGACTTTTTCGATCATATCCAGCGCCTCTTCGCCGTCGTACGCGCAGCCGACCACCTCCATGTCGCCCTGTGCGTTGAGGAACTCGGTCAGCGCCGCACAGAGCTGAATGTTGTTGTCCGCGATCAGCACCTCGATCAACACCGAACCCTCCTTGGCGCAAAAATTAGGGAAGTCTGAATCATTCTTTCTACATTCTCTCGCCGATTCCTCGGCCGACGTACGTTTTTTCTCAGCGCGCCAGGGAAAAACGCGCGGGGCGGGCGTCAAAGCCCGCCGCGGGCGGAGCGCCGCAGGCGCGCGATGAAAAAGCCGTCGGTGCCGTGTCGATGGGGGTACAAAAAGCCGCCCACGTCCGCGGGGACCGCCGCGGCGGGCGCCGGGTCGGCCGTAAA
>QGSR01000080.1 GCA_003387805.1 Bacillota bacterium
GCCGTGACCCAACCCTTTCCGTTCATGACCACGGCCGATTTCGTCCCGGCACGCCCAGGGACAAACGTCCATCATGGCCGCACCAAACGCCCCGTCAACACGGGACACCCTCCTCTGCCCCCCGGCGGCCGGCGCGACCCATAATAAAGTTGCAAGCGAAGCCGCGGGTAGGTGCCGCGCTGACAACGGAACAACCGACGCGGCCGACTGCCCCGTACGTTTACGAGGAGGGACTGGAAATGGCGGAGATTCGTGGAGCGACGTTTACGCACAAGCTGTTTCACACCCGGTCCTTTGCCTGGCTTTGGGCAGTCGTCCGGGTATGGCTCGGATGGCAGTGGCTGACGGCCGGGTGGGGCAAGCTGTTCAATCCGGCGTGGATGGAAACCGGCGCCGCGCTGCGGGGCTACTTCACCAACGCGCTGGGCGGCACGGCCATCAACTACGACTGGTACCGGGCGTTCTTGAACTTCTTGCTGGAGGGCGGCCACTACACCTGGTTCGCCAAGCTGGTCGTCATCGGTGAGGTGCTGGTCGGTCTCGGCCTGATTCTCGGCGCCTTCACCGGCATCGCCGCCTTCTTCGGCGCCTTCATGAACATGGCGTTCATGCTGGCCGGCACCACCAGCAGCAACCCGGTCCTGTTCACGGTGGCCATCCTGATTATGGCGGCGTGGAAAGTGGCCGGCTGGTACGGCCTGGACCGCTGGCTCCTGGCCGAGGTCGGCACGCCCTGGCAGCCCGGCCGGACCATCGCCCGCTGGCTGGGGCGCGACACCGAAGCGAAAGCGCACTGAGGCTGCAGCGTACCACGGCGTACGTTGAGCATAGAAGGCAGACGGACGGTTACGGACGTACACCGTAGACGACACCTCTCGACGACACGTGCACCGACCGACTGACTGCGACAGACGCCGCCTGCGGGTTCCCCCCTGTCGACCCGCAGGCAGCCCCCGACGGCGGCCAGGCTCACCCCCCTGGCCGCCTCCCCCTTCCCTCCTCTTTTCGTCTTCCTCGGCGCCAAATGAAGCCTGACGACGACGTTTCGCCGGAACCTGACGGGCTTCTTCCGGCCGCGCTGCGAAAGGGCGAAATTTTTTGTTGACACGGCCGCAAGCCGCGGATATACTACCCGTAACGTCGATCGGCGTGACAACTGAATAGCGCATGTTGCCTCGACTCTTATCAAGAGCGGCGGAGGGACTGGCCCAATGAAGCCCGGCAACCGGCAGCTCATTTGCTGCAGCGGTGCCAATTCCTGCAGGACGGCGGCTCGTCGAAGGCGAGCGGTCCTGAGAGATGAGAGGGGGGTGCGAACGCTACGGAAATGTACGTATCGCCTCTCCTCCGGAGGGGCGTTTTTCATGCCCCCCATGTCGTCGCTGTTGCGAACCGGGCGGGCCCGCCAGGGCGGGCGCCGGCCACGGGCAGCGGCCGAGAGGCGCCGGCCGTGCGGCGCCCGGACCCTTGCGGACGCCCGGTTCAAGGAAACGCCGAAAAACATGGGAGGTCGCTATCCGTGGCGAACGAAGCGCAGAGCCAACCGCAGTACAGGCTGGAAACGCTGGCGGTGCACGCGGGCCAGCAGCCCGACCCGGCCACCGGCTCCCGGGCGGTGCCCATCTACCAGACCACGTCGTACGTCTTCAACAACGCCGAGCACGCGGCGGACTTGTTTGCACTGAAGCAGTTCGGCAACATCTACACCCGCATCATGAACCCCACCACCGACGTGTTCGAGCAGCGCATCGCGGCGCTGGAAGGCGGCGTAGGCGCGCTGGCCCTGGCGTCGGGCCAGACGGCCATCAGCTACGCCATCTTCACCATCGCCGGCGCCGGCGACGAAATCGTGTCGTCCAGCAGCCTGTACGGCGGCACGTACAACCTTTTCCAGCACTCGCTGCCCAAGCTGGGCATTACGACCAAGTTCGTCGACCCTTCGGATCCGGAAAACTTCCGCCGGGCCATCGGGCCGAAGACCAAGGCCGTCTTCGCCGAGATCATCGGCAACCCGAAAGGCGACGTCTTCGACGTGGAGGCCGTGGCCAAGATCGCCCACGAGGCGGGCGTGCCGCTCATCATCGACAACACCTTCGCCACGCCCGCGCTGTGCCGGCCCATCGAGTGGGGCGCGGACATCGTGGTGCACTCGGCCACCAAGTTTATCGGCGGCCACGGCACGTCCATCGGCGGCGTCATCGTGGACGGCGGCCGGTTCGACTGGACCAACGGCCGCTTCCCCGCCCTGTCCGAACCGGATCCGAGCTACCACGGCATCAATTTCGCCGAGACGTTCGGGCCGCTGGCCTACATCATCAAGACCCGCGTCCACGTGCTGCGGGACTTCGGCGGCGCGCTGTCGCCGTTCAACTCGTTCCTGTTCCTGCAGGGCCTGGAGACGCTGCACCTGCGCATGGAGCGCCACAGCGAAAACGCGCTGCAGGTCGCGCGCTTCCTGGCCGAGCACCCGCTGGTATCTTGGGTCAGCTACCCCGGCCTGCCCGGCCACCCGTCGTACGAGCTGGCCCGCAAGTATCTGCCCAAAGGCGCCGGCTCCATCTTCTCCTTCGGCATCAAAGGCGGCTACGAGGCCGGCCGCCGCTTCATCGACAGCGTCAAGCTGTTCTCGCTGCTGGCCAACGTGGGCGACGCCAAGTCGCTGGTCATTCACCCGGCCAGCACGACGCACCAGCAGCTGACCGAAGAGGAGCAGCGGGCCGCGGGCGTCACCCCGGATCTCATCCGGCTGTCCATCGGCATCGAGCACGTGGACGACATCATCGAAGACTTGGACCAGGCACTGCGGGCGGCGGTGGGCGAGCGTGTCGCGTAGGGCGGCGGCGCTGCAGCAGACCGGGCCGGCGGCCCGGACCATCGACCCGGTGCGTCGCGCCGCGCGCGCGGCGGCCCGCCCGGGCGCCGGCCGGGCCGCCGGACCGGCGCCCAGCGCCTTCGACAAAATCAAGCCGCGCCGGCACGTGCAGTACTTCACCTTCGCCGAAGACGAGCCGTTCGTGCTGGAGTGCGGCGAGACGCTGCAGCCGGTGACCATCGCCTACGAGACGTACGGGCGGCTGTCGCCCGCGCGGGACAACGCGATTCTCATCTGCCACGCGCTGACGGGCGACTCCCACTGCGCGAGCCACGGCCCCGACGATCCGGAAGAAGGCTGGTGGGAGCCGCTGGTCGGTCCCGGCCGGGTCTTTGACACGAACAAGTACTTCGTCGTCTGCTCCAACGTCATCGGCGGCTGCCAGGGCAGCACCGGGCCCGCCACCATCTGCCCCGAGACCGGGCGGCCCTACGGGAGCCGTTTCCCGGTCATCACCATCGGCGACATGGTGCGGGCCCAGGCCAAGCTGGTGGAGTATCTGGGCATCGACAGCCTGCTGGCCGTGGCCGGCGGCTCCATGGGCGGCATGCAGGTGCTGGAGTGGGGCGTGCGCTTTCCCGAGCGAGTGCGGGGGCTCATCCCCATCGCGGCGCCGGCCCGCTCGTACCCGCAGGCCATCGCCTGGAACGAAGTGGGCCGCCAGGCCATCATGGCCGACCCGGACTGGCGCGGCGGCGACTACTACGGCGGCCCCGGGCCGGTGCGGGGCCTGGCCACCGCCCGCATGCTGGGCATGATCACGTATCAGAGCGATGCGTCCATGCTCAAGAAGTTCGGGCGCGACATGGTGCCCGCCCGGGCCCGCCGGCCTTACACGCTGTCCACCCTGTTCCAGGTCGAAAGCTACCTGGAATATCAGGGGCAGAAGCTGGTCAACCGCTTCGACGCCAACACCTACCTCTACTTGACGCGGGCGCTGGACTTGTTCGACGTCAGCAAAGGGTACGGGTCGCTGGACGAAGCGCTGGGCCGCATCCAGTGCCCGACCTTGGTGGTGGGCGTCACCTCGGACATTTTGTACCCGGTGTACCAGCAGCTGGAAATCGTCGCGGCCTTGCAGCGGCGGGGCAGGCCGGTGGAGTACGCGGAAATTGACAGCCCCCACGGCCACGACGGGTTTCTGATCGACTTCCATATGATGGAGCCCGTCCTGGCGCGGTTTCTCGCCCGGCTGCGCTGAACGAGCCCGAAAAAGACAACGCCCGGGGAACAGCCCCGGGCGCATTCATTGGAACACCGCCGCGCGGCGCGTCAGTCGCGGTGCCCGTAGTGCTTCGTGATGGACTCCACCTTGTCGCCGTCGATGACGAACAGCGAGTCCGACGACTTCAGGTAAATGACCCGGTTGTCGTAGTCGAACTTCGTATCACCCAAATGCAGCTCGAAGGTGGCGCCCGCGTCCGTGTGGATCATGATTTCGCCCCATTCCTTCAGCTGCTGCTCCACGAACTCCATTTTCATCCGTCAACGCCTCCTTTTGTCTGAACGGATGTTCATAGATTCGCACAGTTCCGTCGTGCATCTTTATTGTCTCCCAAATCCCTCCGGGAGACAAGGGAAGATCTTCGGTTGACGTTCGTACCCGGGCGTGGTACAATGCTCTGTGCAGTGAGAGAATGCGCCCGTAGCTCAGCGGATAGAGTAACGGACTACGAATCCGGAGGTCGGAGGTTCGAATCCTCCCGGGCGCGCCAGTGAAAACGCCCTCGGGAAGCCTGTTTCCCGAGGGCGTTTGTTGTTTCCCGCGGCTCGTCGCTTGGCCCGCTACCTCTGCGTGATGCGGTTGCGCGTGCTGGCGCGGATGCGGTTGTCGTTGTCGTTCTGGAAGAACGCCTGCAGGCTCGCGCCCACGTTGATGTTGTCATCGCCCGCGCCCGGCGTCGTCTGCACCGCGACCGAGACGGGAACGTTTACGTTGACGATCTCTTGCTCCTTCTCGGCCTCGTAGCGGATTCTGCCCGTCTGTTTGCGAGCACCCATGGTTATCCCACCTTTCGTCGGCATCCCGGTCTAGTCCCGGTCTAATCCCGCTCCACCACGTTGCGGTTGTTTTTCTGGTAGTCCGCCGCGAAGTTGACGCTGATGGCCAGCGCCAGATAAATCGGGGGCAGGACGGCTTGCTGCGGCGATACCGGCGCGCCGTCGGCGTCCCCGGCGGATTCGGCGCCGTCATCGCGGCCGGTGGACGCCGCGTCGGCGGCCGAGGCGGAGCTTGGTGCCGCGGCGCTGCCGCCGCCCTCCGCCGACGGGCCCGTGGCCGGCCGGGCCGCGGTGTTGAGCGGACCCACTACGTTTTCCACCGTCATGTTGGCCTCGGCCTGGGCCACTTGCGCCGACGCGTTCACCAGCCGCTGCTTGGCTTTCTTCACCGTGCATCACCCTGTTCCGCGTCCTCGGGCGCCGCCGGCTGCTCCGCGTCGCCGGATGCGGAAGAAGTCACCCGGTTGACGGTGCGATCCAGCGTCTCCCTGAGCGCCGCCATGCGCCGGCTCAAGTCCGCGTTGGCCTGCTCCATGGCGGTGGCCGGCGCCGCGAGCGCGGTGCGGATCACGTCCTCGAGCCACCCGCCCCGGAACAACACGTCCAGCAAAGCCGTCACGCCGGCCGCGTCCACTTCTTTTCCGTTGACGGTGGCGCGGATGTTGACGTTGGAATCCCGGCTCATAGGACTGCCTCCTTTCCTCTTGGTCTAGGCAATCCTATTCGCCCGTAGGCCGAGGCGGGTTAGTTCCCCGTTCTGATTCGCATCGTTTTCGTCACGGTTTCCCGGGAGCGGGGATGGAATTCGAAAAGACTAGGAAAGGAAGGGGGCGGCAGGGGCCGCAGCGTGCGGCCCATCCCGCCCCTGTGGTGTCCGGTGCCGGCGCCGCGGCCGGCGCCCGGAGGCTCCGTCTCCGCCGCCGGCCCGCCCCGGCTTCAGCGCCGGGAGCGGATGTGTTCCAGCAGCTGCTCCAGCAGCCTCTCCAGCTCGTCCAGCTCGCCGGGATGGACGGTCCGCCCCGAGGCCAACAGCTCGATGAGCTCCACGGCCCGCTCGAAGTCGACGCCCGGCGGTTCGCCCCACGTAAGTTCCAGCGTGTACAGCCCGGACTCGCCGGGGAAAAACGTGTTGGCGATGACGACGTACGAGCCGCTGTAAGGCAGCGTGTAGTCGATGCGGGCGTCGACCCCGCCGGCGCCGTCGTCGTCGGCCGCCAGCACGTTCCCGTCCCGGTCCAGGAGGAACAGGTACGCGTCCAAATCGGACGAGCGCATCTCGATGAAGACCCGCCGCCCCGCTTCGCCGACGAACTCGTAAAAGTCGGCGTACGTGCCGTCGGTCAGCTCGTCGCTCCACGCGCCCAGCACCCCGGCCGCGGGGCGCCCCTCCGTCAGCAGGGCAAACTCACGGAAGGCCAGATCCCCGATGAGGCCGTTGAACTCCTGCTCGCCCCCGGACTCGTCCAAGGCCCACCAAGGGAACAAGCCGGCATCGACCTGTTCGACGTAGAGGTCGTAATACATCGACATGGCCACCACGCCTTCGACGCCGGCGGGCGCCCCGGATTCGGGTCCCACGACGAACTCCATGACGCCCGTTACCAGGCCCGTCATCCCATGGGGCAGCGAGCCCGGCACCAGCACGTACAACTGCTCGCCCTCCACGTCGAAGTCCACCTGCGCGTACAGGCCTTCGCCCAGCTCCATCAAGCCCGCGGCCCGCCCGCGCATGGTCTCCGTGACTCCCACGGCGTTTTCGGCGCCGTCCGGCTCCCCTACCGGCCCGAGGAAGCGGCCGCTGGCCGACACGTCCACCTCACTGAACATGTCCGCCAACTCCTCGATGTCCAGATGGGCCGCGCCTTCCCACTGATCGCCGGCGCGCACCGGGCCGTACGGCGCGTCCTGCGGCGCCAGCAGAGACCAGTCGGCCAGCCAGTCCGGGTTCACCACGTCTTCATACTCGGCCGGGACCGGATCGCCGCCCGCCCACACCGCGCCGTTCTCCGTGAACGCGTACGTCGCCTGCCAGCCCAGCCAGTACAGGAGATCGCCGTATTCGGGGTCGAAGGCCACGGCCCGCACCAGCACCCGCGGGCGCCCGTCCTCGGGATCAGGCTCCAGGACCGTGTAGTGGGCCACCACGGCCGCCAGCGACATCTCTTCCATGGAATCGGGGGGCGCCAGCAGGAAAAAGCCGTCCTGCTCCAGCACCAGCTGCGAGAAGAACTCTTCGATGTAGTAGACCGCCTCGGTCCCGGGCGGGGGCAGAAGCAAAGGCTCCAGCACGAACGGCTCGGGATCGGCCCCTTCCGAAGGCTGCGCGGCGGCCGCTCCGGCCAGCAGCAGCAGCAGCAGGAACGCCCACGCCGCCGGCACGATACGACGATTCAGCTTTGCCAGTTTCAACACTACCTCTCCTGAACCCCGGCGGGTTCCAAATCGTCCGCAGTGCCGCAAAGTATTCCGTAGCCCGGCGCCGGTTCCTGCCCGGGCGGAAAATTATCTCCCCTGACCCAATATTGGCCATTGGCAGGAAACCGTCCCTGACGCCAAGACCCGCCCGTTTTTCTTGCCCGCCCCGCCCTTGAGACGCGCCTGCCTCTCCATCCAGCGGAACGCCCCGTCGCCGCCGCCGAAGGCGCCGCCGAGGAAGGGACCGTCCTCCGGCAGGTGGAACTGATGAACACGCCTGGTCGGCTTGCCTGCGGCTGCCCGGCGGCGAGCGCGCGGCCGTCTTCCGTGCCGCCCCCGCCCACGGCGGATCCTTCTTCGAGCCGCGGTGTGAGTCCGCCGGCTCGTCCAGCCGGGCAGGCGCAGGACCCCACGACCGCGACCCTCCTCCCCGCGGGGGGTCGTCATGGCGCGGCCCCCCACCGGCGCCCCCGCCCGCGCGGGGCTGGCTGGGGCGGGTCTTCCTCCGCGGG
>QGSR01000081.1 GCA_003387805.1 Bacillota bacterium
CGGCCGCGGTCCGCGGGGGCGGGCGGAGCGGCGCGGGGGGCGCACCCGCCGTTCACAGCGTGCGGGCCGGGCTGGGCTACGGCGGCGGCGAGTTCACCGTCCACGGCGACGTGGTGTTTTTCGTGGCCGACGGGCGCCTTTGGCGGCAGGGACTGATGGAGGGCCGGGCCACGCCGCTGACGCATGCCGTCGGGCAGGCGGCGTCGCCGGCCGTGTCGCCCGACGGCCGGTTCGTCGCCTACGTGCACAGCGCCGAGCGGCGCGACTGCGTGGCGGTGGTGGACGCCCACGGCCTCCACTGGCCGCAGCGGCTCATGCACGGCGACGATTTTTACATGCAGCCCGCCTGGCATCCGGACGGGGACAAGCTGGCCGTCATCGCGTGGAACCACCCGCAGATGCCTTGGGACGGCACCGAGCTGCGAGTCATGACGCTGCGGTTCGACGAGCACGACGCGGCACGGCCGCCCGCCGTGGCCTCGGTGGAAGTCGTGGCGGGCGGGCCGGAGGAGTCGGTGCTTCAGCCCGAGTTTTCGCCCGACGGGCGCTTCCTGGCCTACGTTTCCGACCGCAGCGGCTGGTGGCATTTGTATTTGTACGATTTGGCCACGGGCCGGCACACGCAGCTCACCGACGGCGAATTCGAGGTGGGCCTGCCCGCGTGGGTGCAAGGCCTGCGGACGTACGCGTTCGCGCCCGACGGCCGCTCGCTTTTCTACATCCGCAACGAGGCGGGCTTCCATTCCGTGTGGTGCGTCCGCCTGGAAGACGCCGACGGCCCGGCGGGCGCAAAGGACGCGGCGGGCGGGAGCGCGCGGCATTTCCGCATCCCGTCGCTGTTTGACGAATACACGGTGCTTTCGCAAGTCGCCGTGGCGCCGGCGGCCCATGAAGCCGGCGCGGCTGCCGGCGGCGCCGCGGGCGCGGCGTCGGGCACGGGCCCGGAATCCGGCCGGGACCCGGCCGGCGGCGCGCACGCCGTGGACATCGCCTGCATCGCCTCGGCGCCGGACATTCCGCCGCGCGTCGTCGTCGGACGCGTCGCATTGGGGCCGGAGGCGGCGCCGGCCGCGGCGGGGGCGGCCGCCGGGTCCGGAGCGCCCCGGGCCGTGGTGGTGCGCCGCAGCCAGTTCGAGCGCTTCGAGCCGGGCCTCATCTCCATGCCGAAGGCGGTGAAGTGGACGGCGCCCGACGGCACCGAGGTGCACGGTCTGTATTACCCGCCGGCCAATCCGCGCTTTGTCGCCGAAGGTTTGCCGCCGGCCGTCGTCAACATCCACGGCGGGCCGACGTCGCAGTCTTTGCCCGAGTTCGAGCCGCGGGCGCAGTGGTTCACGAGCCGGGGCTACGCCTTCCTGGCCGTCAACTACCGCGGCAGCACCGGCTACGGCCGGGCCTACCGGGAGCAGCTGAAAGGCCGCTGGGGCCTGGTGGACGTGGAAGACGCCGTGAGCGGCGCCCGGTACCTGGTCGACCAGGGCCTGGCCGACGGGCGGCGCCTGGTGGTGCTCGGCGGCAGCGCGGGCGGGTACACGGTGCTGCGGGCGCTCATCACGCACCCGGGCTTTTTCCGGGCCGGCATTTGCCTGTACGGCGTGGCCGACTTGTTCGGCATGGCTTCGGATACGCACAAGTTCGAGGAGCGCTACATGGATTCGCTGGTGGGGCCGCTGCCGCAGGCGGCCGACCTGTACCGGGAGCTTTCGCCGGTGTTCCACGCGCACAAGATCCAGGATCCCGTGGCCGTGTTCCAGGGCGCGGAGGACGAAGTGGTGCCCAAGGCGCAGTCGGATCAGATCGTGGCGGCGCTGCGGGCGAAGGGCGTGCCCCACGAGTACCACGTGTACGAAGGCGAAGGCCACGGCTGGCGCAAGCCGGAGACGGTCGAGGCGTACTACGCGGCCGTGGACGCGTTTTTGCGGAAATACGTCGTGTTCGCGTAAGGACGCGCGCCGTCCGGTTCGGGCTGCCGGCCGACGCAAGTATTGAGCCGTGAAAGGGGGGCGGGACCATGGACGATCGGGCGGTGCCGTCGGTAGGCGCCATCGCGCCGGACTTTACGCTGCTGGACGTCGACGGCAGCCCCGTCCGTCTGTCCGAGTACCGGGGGGACAGCTGCGTCGTCCTGTACTTCATGCGGGCCTTCGGCTGCCTGCCGTGCCGGGCCCACGCCCGGCGGCTGTCGGCGCAAAAAATCCGGCTTAAGAGCTACGGGGCGGCGGTGGCGGTCATTGGTCCCGGCACCCGCGAAGAGGCGGCGAAACTGGCGGCCAAGATGAAAAAGCCGATTCCGGTGCTGGCCGACGAGACCGGCGAGGTGGCGGCCGCGTACGGCTTCCGCCGCGTGCTGTTCCGCACGGTTTTGCAGAGCGGCACCGTCGTTGTCGACCGGGACGGGGTCATCCGCTACATGCGGCGGGTGACAAACCCGTCCGCGTCGCTGGACGAGGACGGGCTCTTCCTGGCGCTGCGCCATCTCTAGCCGGTCTTTTGAAACGGTCGCTTTTCAAGGCGGCCCTTTTTCAAGGCGGCCCTTTTTCAAGGCGGCCCTCACGGGAAACGCACCGAGCGGCCGCCGGCTTCACGGAGGATTCATCGTGGCGGGTTTGTTTGCTGTCCGAAGGAAGACGTCCGGGTGGAACGCAGCGCTCGGCGGTGGGCGCCGGACGGGTGGGTCCGCCCGCTTTTTGATCGCAATTCTTGCCGTGCTCTTGTCCGCGGGTGCCGCCGTGGCGGACGCCGCGCTGGAAACCGTCGCGGCGCACGACGCGCTGGAAGCCGCCTGGACGCCCGTGGGACCGGGGGTTCACTATGCCGTCGTCGCTTGGTCCGCGGAGGATGCCGCGCAGACGGTGCACGTGCTGCGGGTGGAGCGGGGCCAGCGGTACGTCCGCCTGGCGGCGTCTTTGGGACGCGGCCAGGTGGAAGGCACGGAGTCGGTGCTGACCCAGGCGCTGCGCCTGAACGCCGCGGGCTTGCCAGGCAACAGTGGGGCGTTGGCTATGGGCGCGCCTTTGGCCGGAAGCGCGGCTTCTGCCGGCGGAGGAGGGCCGGCGGCCGTGGTCGGCGGCGTAAACGCGGACTTCTTCGCCTCGTCGCCGACGCCGGGCCTTCCCATCGGGTTGCACGTCCAAGGCGGCGAGGTCGTCGTCAGCCCGGCGGGCCGCCCCGTGTTTGCGGTGCTGCGGGACGGCCGGCCGGTCATCGGCGTGCCGCAGCTGGCGGGCGCGGTGTGGAGGGAGCAGCCGTCCGGCGCCGCGTTCGGCGCTCCGTCCGGCGCGGCGACCGGCGCCGCGGGCGACGGCGGAGGGGGCTTGGCCGCCGCGGGCGGCTTCGACGACCTGCTGGTGCGGGCCTCCATCACCGAGGTGAACCGCCCGCCCAACGGCCTCGGCCTGGTGCTCTACACGCCTCGCTTCGGGACCGAAACGCCGCCGCTTCAGGGCACGGTGGTAACGCTGCGGGGCGTCATCGGCCCGCTGGAGAGCGGCCGGGTGTACTCGGGCGTGGTGGCACGGAAGGAAGAGGGACGGGTCGGCGCGCCGGTGCGGGCGGCCATTCCCGCCGACGGCGTGGTGCTGGCCGGGCGGGGCCCGGCGGAGGTCTTGCTGGAGGACCTGTCGCCCGGCGAGTGGCTGCAGTTTCAGGTGGAGCTGCTGCCTCCCTTCGACCAGACGGCCGAGGCGGTGGCCGGCTGGCCCGTTCTCATCGAGAACGGCGTCGTGCAGCCGCTGAACGGTTCGGACACGCTGGTGGCGGGCCGGCACCCGCGCACCGCGCTCGGCTTCAACGACGAATACTTGTTCCTGGTGGCGGCCGACGGGCGCCAGCCGGGGTACGCCGACGGCATGACGCTGGCCGAGCTGGCCGAGTTCATGGCGGCCTTGGGCGCCACGGAGGCCGTCAATCTGGACGGCGGCGGCTCCACCACGATGGTGCTGCGGCCGCCGGGCGAGGAACGGCCCGTCGTGGTGAACCGGCCGTCCGACGGCCATGAGCGGGTGGTGGCCAACGCGCTGTTCGTCGTCAGCACCGCACCGCCGGGCCCTCTGGCCACGTTGCACGTGCGTCCCGCGGCGCCGGCGGTGCTGGCGGGCGCGACGCTGCCGCTGCAAGTGCTGGGTCTGGACGTCCACAACAATCCCGTGGCGGTGGAACCGGCGGCGGTGACGTGGACCGTCGGCGGCGACGAACACGCCGCCGGGGCCGCCCCCTTCGGGCTGCCGGCGACCGAACCCGGAATCTTGACGGTCACCGCCCGGGCCGGCGCCGCGGCGGCGACGGTGCCTATCGAAGTGGTAGCGCCGGAAGCCATCGCCCGCATCGAGCTCATCCCGGACATGCTGCACTTGGCGGCGGGCGAGAGCGCGTCGTTTGACGTCCGCGCGTTTGACGCGGCCGGGCGCCCCGTGTGGGTGGAACCTCGCCAACTGACATGGACGGTCAAAGGCGGGCTGTGCGGGCCCAGCGGCTCCGCTGCGTTCTTGGGCCTTTCCTGCGGCCCGGGAACGGCCGCGGTGGACCCGGCCGGACGCGTCAGCGGGCTGGGCCCCGGGGAAGCCGTGGTCGAGGCGCGCCTCGGCGCCGCGGCCGCCACGGCCGTCGTGACGGTGGATCGGCCGCCCGTGCTGCTCTCGGACTTCGAGACGCCCGGTGAGTGGTACGCCAATTCCGTGCGGGCCCAGGCCGCGCTGTCGTTCGTCGGCCCGCCGGACCACGTGCGCTCGGGCCGCCTGGCCGCCAAGCTGGTGTACGACCTGAGCGTGTCGCCCGGCGGCACCGCGGCGGCCTACGTCACGGCGGCGACGCCCATTCCGATTCCGGACCGCCCGCGGGGCATCGGCGTCTGGGTGTACGGCGACGCCAGCGGCCACTGGCTGCGGGCCAACTACATCGACGGCGACGGCCACCGCCAGGTCATGGACTTGACCCCGGTCGGGGGCCTGAACTGGGTCGGCTGGCGCTTCGTCCAGGGGGAGATCCCCGCGGACGCCGTGCTGCCCCTGCGCTTCGAGCGGGTGTACGTGGTGGAAATGCACCGGGAACGCCAGTCCCGGGGCGTCCTCTACTTCGACGACTTGGTGGCGCTCTACGGGCAGCCGTAGCCGCGCGGCGCCCGCCGGTCGGGCTTCGCAAGCTGCTCAAACCCGAGCCATGATGCGATACGCTTCCCAGGCGCACGCGGCCGCCAGCAGCACGGCGGCGGCCGCCAGCCCGGCCCAGTGCACGCCGTCCCGCAGCGAAGGCCGCGGCACGACGGGCTCCGCACGCATGGTCCAAATGTTCGGCGAGCGGCTCAAGGAGATGCCGTGGGTGGCCGCGGCCAGCAGGCAATAGGCGGCGATTTCGTACAGCCCCGATCGGCCGAAGACGGTCAACGACGGCGCCAGCCGCCCGGCTTCAGCGATGCTGAAGGAGTTGGTGCCGATGGTAACGCCGTACATGACCGCCCATACCAGCGGCGGCCAGTACCCCAGCGGGAGCCGTCCGACGATGAGGAGCCTGTTCGGGATGAACACCAGCAGGACCGCCACGACGGCGTTGATGACGAGGATGCGAACAAATTCCAGGAGAAACGTGTCCGCGGCCTCGTCGCCCGCCAGCAGCGCCGCGCCCGTTCTCCCGCGCATAATCCCTTCCGGCAAAAAGTGATACGAGAGCGTCCACGCGACGAAGAAGGCCGCGAGGCCTGCGCCGTACAGTGCAGCGAAGCGAACGACGAGCCGGCGGTGACGCAGCAGCGAATGCACCGACGGTTGCCACCCTCTCAGGAAATTTGTCCCAGAGAGACTTCGCAGGCGACGGGCGTTTTCCTCGCGAGGAGGCGGGGTATGTGTTTGTGCGTCGTATGGAATTTGGTCAATTGGCCCCGATTGCAAAAGGCCGGCTGACGACGCCGCGACCGTGAAAAAGACGACTGCGAATTTGCGAGCGCGCTGTGAAAACACCCATGGTTAAGCGGTTTGCCGGCGCCGGGCGCCGGGCGGGCACGATTCGGTCAGATTGACCAACCGCGTTTGGTCTAGTTGACCGAATCTCCTACGCAACAAAATGAGACTACCCGGCTTGCCGCTCCTGCGGGCGGTGTGCGAGGCCCGGAGGGGCGTCGTGCGCCCGGGCCCGTCGGCCCGGCGGAGCAGCGCCCGGACGCGGGCGACCGGCATGCATGAAGTTGTGGTCTTTCCGTTGGTCCGCGGCGCGGACCGCGCGCCACGACCCGTCAGTCCGAGCATATCGCTCCGTGTCAGGCGGAGCCGGCTCGCCGGGCGCGCCGCAGGAATCGCCCGCCCGGCGGTGAACAGACTATGAAATCTTGCGCCGGAGCGCCGCGTGCCGCCCCGTTGGCCGGCGCCGGCGGCATACGCTGTAGGAGGCTGTGATTCAGTGAAAACGCTCGGACCGACGGGCGACTGGCGTCCCGAGGAACTGGAGGAAGCGGGCAGCGAAGTGCTGCGCGTCGTGGCCAAGTACGTGGGCGAGCTGGAGCATACGCCGGTGCTGCCCGACATCGGCGCGGCCGAGCTGCGGGCGCTGCTGGACGACCCGCTGCCGCAGGAGCCGGAGCGGTTTCCGGACATCGTGGCCGACACGGAGCGGCGCGTCCTTCCGCACTTGACGCTTTGGAATCATCCCCGGTTTTTCGCATACTTTCCGGTGGGCAGCAGCGGCGTGGGCGCCATGGCGGATTTGCTGGCGTCGGCGCTCAACATCAACGCCATGCTTTGGAAAACGGCGCCGGCCGCGGCGGCGCTGGAGCAGGTGGTGCTGCGCTGGATGGCCGAAATGGTCGGCTACGACACCGACGCCGACGGCGTGCTCATCAACGGCGCCTCGCTGGCCACGTTTTACGCGCTGGCCGCGGCCCGGGAGGCGGCGGGGCTGGACGTCCGCCAGCAAGGCATGACCGGGCGGGACCTGCCCCGGCTGCGGGTGTACGCGTCGGAGCACGCCCACAGCTCCATCGACAAGGCGGTCATCGCCCTGGGCGTCGGCCTGGACAACCTGGTCAAGGTCGAGACGGGGCCGGACCACCGGGTGGACCCGGCGGACCTGGAGCGGCTGGTGCGGGCCGACCTGGAGCGGGGGTACCGCCCGCTGGCCGTCGTGGCCGTCACCGGCACCACGTCCACGGGCGCCGTGGACCCCGTGGACGACATCGCCGAAGTCTGCCGCAAGTACGACATGTGGCTGCACGTGGACGGCGCGTACGGGGGCTTCTACAACATCGTGCCGTCGGTGCGGGAACGGGTGGAGGCGCTGCGGGGCCGTCTGGCCGGCGCCGATTCCATCGTCGTCAACCCGCACAAAGTGCTGTTCACGCCCCTGGAAGTGACGGCGCTGTACTCCCGGCGCAAAGGCGTGCTGAAGCGCACGTTTTCGCTGGTGCCCGAGTACCTGCGCACCTACGATCCCGACGAAGTCGTCGATCCCATGGACTTCAGCCTGCAGCTGGGCCGGAACTTCCGCTCGCTCAAAGTGTGGTGGGTCATCCGGGCCTTCGGCCTCAGCGGCCTGCGGTCGCGCATGGAGCACCAGCTGGAGCTGGCCGCCTGGCTGCGGCAGCAGATGGAGGCCCACCCGGATTTCGAGACGCTGGACCAGATGACGGCCGTGGCCCGGTCGGCGCAGGCGGCGCAGGCGGCGCAGGCGCTGGCGGCGGCGGGCGCGGAGGCGTCCGGGTTGGCGGCGGCGCAGGGGGCTGCGGCGCCGGCGTTCCCACCGTATCCGCTCGTGTGCTTCCGGGCATTTCCCCGGGCGTGG
>QGSR01000082.1 GCA_003387805.1 Bacillota bacterium
CCCCGCCCGGATCAGGTGTTGGTCGCCTGCCGCGGCCTGGCCCCCGCGCCGCCCCCCCGGGCCCGTGTCGGCCCGGCGGGCCACGGCGTACCCCCGGGCCAGCGTCGCCACCGGGCTCAGCGCGTCCAGTTTGCCCGCCGCGGCCGCCAGCGCCCGCTCCCGCTGATCCAGCATGTCGCGGGCCGCGCGGCCGGCCCGCTCCTCCGCATCGTCCACCCGCTGGCGGTACTCCAGGAGGAGCTCCCCCGGCCGGGCCAGCACCGGCCGGCTCTCCAGCAGCCGCAGGCGGGCCCTGCCCTGCTCGATGCGCCGCCGGACACCGCTCTGAAGCCGCTCGTACTGCCCTTGGATGTGAGCCAGCAGCGCCCGCTTGTCCGGCACCGCCATCTCCGCGGCCGCGGACGGCGTAGGCGCCCGCTTGTCCGCGACGAAATCCGCGATGGTAAAGTCGGTCTCGTGGCCCACGGCCGAGATGACCGGAATCCGCGATGCGGCAATGGCCCGGGCCACCCGTTCGTCGTTGAACGTCCACAGGTCCTCCAGGCTGCCGCCGCCCCGGCCCACGATCAGCACATCCACGCCGCCGTGCTCGTTCATGAGCCGGATAGCGCGCACGACGCTGTCGGGTCCCTCCTCGCCCTGGACGACGGCCGGCGCGAGCAAAATCGGCATATTCGGAAAGCGGCGGCGCGTGACGCTGATGATGTCCCGCAGCGCGGCGCCCTCCGGCGACGTGACGACGCCGATGCGCCGGGGCAGCACGGGAAGCGGCCGCTTGCGTTCTTCGTCGAACAGCCCTTCCGCGGCCAGTTTTTGTTTCAGCTGCTCGAAGGCCAGCGCCAGCTCGCCGTGGCCGGCGGGCACCATCTCCCGCACGTACAGCTGGTAGTCGCCCGCGGCTTCGTACACGCTGACGTCGCCTTTGGCGATGACGGCTTGTCCGTCCGCGGGGCGAAAGCGGAGCCGCATGTTTTCCCGCCTGAACATGACGCAGCGCAGCCGGCTGTGCTCGTCCTTGAGGGTGAAATACATGTGGCCCGACGAATGGTGCTTGAAGTTGCTGATCTCACCCAGCACCGCGACGCCCGCCAGGCGCGGGTCGCTGGTGAGGCGCTCTTTGACCATCGCGGTCAGCTCGCGCACGCTGTAAATCTGCGGTTCCGATGCCGCCACCTCCCCGCTCCGTCCGGCGCCGGTCCCGCTATCCGTCCCCCGCGCCTCCGCCCCGGGCGGCGCGGCGCTGCAGCCAGACGTCGGCGCCCGCCCCCGCCAGTACGCCCACGGTCACCCACAGAGGGTACCCGGGCGGCGCGAAGCTCCCGATCACGAATCCCAGCGCGGCTCCTGCGGCGATTTTCCACCACATAGTCATCGGCACCTCCCCGGTTTGGTGGATGACTATGCGGCGCATGCGGACTCCTATGCCGCGGCGGACGTCTTTTCCCGGACCGCGCCCCGCGCGGCGCCGGCCGCGCCCGCGGTTCAGCGCTGTTCGCCCGGCGAGCCCAGCCACACGGCGCCGGCCAGCGCGACGCCGATGGCGTTGTCGACGCTGCAGCGCGGCGCAGCGAAAACGCAGCGCACGCCCAGCGGTGAGAGGGTCTCGGACAGCCGCCGGCGCAGCGCCTGGTTGGCCATGACGCCGCCCACGCCCAGAAACAGCGCGGGGGCACCTTCCGCCAGCACCTGGGCCGCCCAGCGCGACAAGCTGGCCGCGACGCACTCCTGGACCGCCGCGGCCACGTCCGCGGCCGCCACCCCCCGCTCCGTCAGCCGGGCCGCGGCCGTGTCGGGCCCGGAGAAGCTCAGGCGATGCCCGCGCACCGCCACCGGCAGCGGCGCCGCAGCCGGATCACCCTCGGCGGCCAGCCGCTCCAGATGGGGACCCGCGGGAAAGGGCAGTCCCAGGCGCACGCCCGCCCGGTCGATGAACTGCCCCGCGTACAGATCCTCCGACGCCGCCAGGGATTCGACGATCCAGCGGGCCGAAGCAAACGGCTCTTCCGGCCCGTCGCCGGCCCGCCGCGTCCGCCGGGCCCGCAGCAGCTCCGTGGTGCCGCCCGATGCGTGCAGGACGACCACGTCGTCCACGTCGCGCCACAAAGCCGCGGCGGCGCCGTCCGCTTCGGTCCCCCCGGGCGCCGCCGACCACAGTCCCGCCCAAATATGGCCGTCCTGATGGGAAACGTCGATGAAGGGAACGCCGTGCCACGCGGCCAGGGCCCGGGCGAAGCCGGCGCCGGCCCGGAAGACGGGCATGTACGAGTCGGGCCGGGACCGCGGCGCGACGCTGGCCGCCACGGCCGCCAAAGGCAGCGCCCCGCCGCCCGGGCTCGCCGCGCCGGCGGACGCTGCCAACCAGGCCGCGGCGTCGGCCGCGGCGGCCTCCAGCAGCTCCGGCAAGCGGGTGACGTGCTGAAACACCGCGTCGGACTGGCGCAAGCCGCGCCGGCCCGCGGGCACCGCCAGCACCTGCCGGCGGTCGCTGACCAGCCGGCCGTCCACGGTCACCACGGCCACGGAAGTCGTGTACGCGCTGGTGTCGACTCCCAGCACCAAACGGTCTTCGCTCATGGCTCTTCCGCGGCGCGGCGCCGCACCAGCTCGCCCAAAATGCCGTTGACGAACTTGCCCGATTCGGCCTCGCCGTACTTTTTCGCCAGCTCCACCGCTTCGTTCACCGCGACGCTGTCGGGAATGTCCGGCCGATGCAAAATTTCGTAGACGGCCAGCCGCAAGATGTTGCGGTCCACCGCCGCCATGCGCTGCACGGTCCAGTCCACCGCCAGCCCGGAGATGACCGCGTCGCTTTCGTCTCTGTGCGCCAGCGCGCCCTCGGCCAGCTCCCGCGCAAAAGCCGCGTGCTGAGGCGCCAGGTCGGCTTCGGCCAGCACGTCCTCCAGCACGCGCTCCAGCGGGATCTTCCCCAGATCCACGGCGAACAGCGCTTTCAGCACGGCTTCGCGGGCCAGCCGCCGGCTCACGACGACCACTCCTCAGCGCCGGCGCCGCACGAGTATGTCATACAGTCCGTCCCAGCCTTCACGATCAACCAGCGCGCCGATGAAAAAGCCGGCCGCGACGAAGGCCGCCGCCAGCATGCCTCTCCAGAATCCGTAGCGGATGACGAGCCAGCCCAGAATGAGCCCGAACACCGCCCCCACGATCTTGCCCTTATGCTCCAGAAACGCTGCAAGGAGCCCCTCGCGGTCCGTCGTCATGGCCGGTCGCTCCTCACTCCACCCGGGCCTTGTGCCCGGACGCGATGTTGCGCACCGCGACGCTGACCCGCCCCACGGGCACGCCCACCACGTCCTGTACGTGCCGGGTGACGCGCTGTTGAACCTCCGCGGCCAGCTCGGGCACCGGCCGCTCGGACGTCACCAGCACCGAAAGGTCCACCGTCAGCCGGCCCTCTTCCTGGCCCAGGCGCGTCGTCGCCTCCCGCACGCCCCGGATGGAGGAGGCGGCCTGAAGCACCAGCGACTCCACCGCCCGCAGCGAGACCGACACGTCCCCCAGCTCGCCGGGCAAGGCGATGTTCCCGGGCTCGGTCTCCCGCTGTCCCGCCAGGGCCAGCAAGTAGACGCCCACGGCCGCCGCCAGCAGGCCCGTCAGCGCGCTCTCCAGGCGCGCCGCGCCCCGGGCGGCCATGATGACATCGACCGCCCACAGCACGCCGTTCCAGCCGGCGGCCAGACTCAGCGCCGCCACGCCGAACGCCAGCGCCAGCAGCGCCGCCAACGCAATGACGAACCGGTCCATTACCCGCATGGCACTACTTGACCCGGGGATCCTCGGGCTGCTCCTCCGCTTGCGCAAAATGCACGCCCTGCACGTGGACGTTGACTTCGACCACCTGCAAGCCGGTCATGCTCTCCACGGCCCGCTTGACGTTTTCCTGGATCTTCCACGCCACTTCGGGGATGCGCACGCCATAGTCAACGATGATGGACAAGTCCACCGCGGCCTGCTCCTCCCCCACTTCGACGCGGACGCCTTTGGACAGGTTCTTGCGGCCCAGCATCTCCGCGACGCCGCTCGCGATGCCGCCGCTCATGCCCGCGACGCCTTCCACTTCCGTCGCGGCCAGCCCGGCCACGATGGAAACGACCTCGTTCGCAATCCGAATTTCGCCCAGGTCACTGCGTTCCGCCGCATTCGACACGTGTATCGCCTCCATGCCTTGTTACGACGCGCTCAACAGCCGGCGCCGCTCGATGAAATCGGTGGACAGCTCGCCCCGCTGAAACGCTTCGTCGTCCATCAGCTTCAGGTGGAACTCAATGTTCGTCTGAATGCCCTCGACCACCAGATCGTGCAGCGCCGCCCGGCAGCGGGCGATGGCCTCGGCCCGGTCGCGGCCGTGCACGATGAGCTTGGCAAACATCGGGTCGTAATACGGCGACACCAGCGCGCCGCTGTACACGCCGGAGTCGAAGCGGACCCCCGGACCGCCCGGCGCGTGGAGGAGCGTGATGCGTCCCGGCGACGGCATAAAGTTGCGGTCCGGAATTTCCGCGTTGATGCGGCATTCGATGGCGTGCCCGTTCCAGGCGATGTCTTCCTGCTTCCACGGCAGCGGCTGGCCCGCGGCGATCAAAATCTGCTGCTTCACGAGGTCGATGCCCGTCACCATCTCGGTGACCGGGTGCTCCACCTGAATGCGGGTGTTCATTTCGAGGAAATAAAAGTTGCCGTCCTCGTCCAGCAGAAACTCCACGGTGCCCGCGTTCATGTAGCCCACCGCCCGGGCCGCCCGCACGGCCGCTTCGCCCATGGCCGCCCGCAGCTCGGGCGTCACCGCCGGCGACGGCGACTCCTCCACCAGCTTCTGGTGGCGGCGCTGGATGGAGCACTCGCGCTCGCCCAGATGGATGACGTTGCCGTGCTCGTCGGCCAGCACCTGGATTTCCACGTGGCGCGGGCGAAGGATGGCTTTTTCGATGTACACCTCGGGGCTGCCGAAGGCCGCCTGCGCTTCGGTCCGGGCCACCTGGAACGCCTGGGCCAGCTGCTCGGAATGGTGCACGACCCGCATGCCCATGCCGCCGCCCCCCGCGGCGGCTTTGATAAGGACGGGATAGCCGATCTCCTCGGCGACGGCCGCGGCTTCGTGGACGTCGGCCACGGGCCCGTTGCTGCCGGGGATGACCGGCACGCCCGCGGCCCGCACCGTCTCCTTGGCCGCGGCTTTGTCGCCCATGCGCTCGATGCTCTCGGGCGCGGGCCCGATGAACTTCATGCCGTGGCCCGCCACGATTTCGGCGAAGTGGGCCTGCTCGGACAAATAGCCGTAGCCCGGGTGGATCGCGTCCACGCCCGCCAGCACCGCCGTGCTCATGATATTAGGGATGTTAAGATAGCTCTGCGAAGACGGCGGCGGGCCGACGCAGTACGCCTCGTCGGCCAGAAGAACGTGAAGCGACTCCCGGTCGGCCTCCGAGTAGATGGCCACGGTGCCGATGCCCAGCTCACGGCAGGCCCGGATGACGCGCACCGCGATTTCGCCGCGGTTGGCGATGAGCACTTTTTCAAACAAAGCTTGTCCCCCCGACCGGGCTCACACTTTCTCGATGACGAAAAGCGGCTGCCCGTACTCCACCGGCTGCGCGTTCTCCACCAGAATCTCCTTGATCCGGCCGGAGACTTCGGCTTCGATCTCGTTCATGAGCTTCATCGCCTCGATGATGCACAGAGGCTGGCCCACTTCGACGACGTCGCCCACTTTGACGTACGGATCCGCGTCCGGCGCGGGCGCCCGGTAGAAGGTGCCCACCATGGGCGCCGTGACCACGGTGGTGTCGGACGCCGCGGCGGGCTGCTCCTGCGCAGGCGCCTGGGGCGCCGGAACGGGTGCGGGCGCCGCCACGGGCGCGGCGGGCTGCACGACGGGCGCGGCCGCCGCGGCCTGGGCGCCTTGCCGGATGGAGACTTTGAATTCGTCCGTTTCGAGCTCGAACTCGACTACGTCCGTGCCCTGCAAGATGTCGATGAGCTGCTTTATCTGCTCGAGATTCAAAGAGCGTTCCTCCTTGGCAGTCCTCCCCGTTATCTTACCTCCCTGACGAAACGCCGTCAACGATAGTCACCGTCTCCCGCTTCACGCCCGCAATGCGGTGGGTCAGCTCGCCGATGAGCGCGGCCGCGGCCTGGTCCAGCACCGCGTCCACCACCACGTGGGCGCCCGCAGGGCTCAGCACCGCCACCGCGTCGTACCCGTGGGCCCGGAGCAGCTGTTCGATTTCCAGCTCCCGTGCCTCCAGCTCCCACAGCGCCAGCAGTTCCTCATGGGCCTCCCGCCGCCGCGCTTCGCCGGCGGCCGGGTCCAGCGCGGCCGCCTGCAGCAGCTCCGCCTGGCGCGAGCGCAGGCGCTCCCGCTCCAGGCGCAGGTCGTCGAAAGGATGAGACCGCGGCGGCGCGGAGGCAGGGCCTTCGGCCGCGGCCGGCGGCGCCGGCGTCAAGGAGACGGCGGCCGAGTCGTCCGCCGCCGGGCCCGACGCCGCCGCCGGCACGGCCAGTACGTCCGCGTCCGCCGGGGGCGCGACGGCGTCCGTCGCGGCCGGCCCGGGCGGCGCCTCGCCCTCCGGACGCTGCTGCCACCACGCGGCCAGCGCCAGGAAACCGACGGCCAGCGCCAGCAGCACCGCTTGCCAGGCGCGCCGGGAAAAGGTGACGAAATACACCCGGCCGCCGCTGTTTTCGCCTCGCACCGCTGCGTTCATCGTCCTCGCTCCCTTCCGTTGAACTTCCCCTGCAGCCGTCGGGGCGGGCGCCGTCCCGCCCCTTGATGCGTCTTTACGGCTGCCGCGGCATGACGTACACCCGGTGGGCCGGCAGCCCCAGCAGCGTCATGACCGCGCGCGTGATTTCGTAGCGCCGCCGCGCGTCCCGGGCCGCATCGGTAATGACCAGCACCCCGGAAACGACGGGGGCGTGTTCCACCAGCACCACCGGTTCCTCCCGGCGCTGCTGGTCGCTGCGCACCAGCACCGGCTGGGCCGACCGCCGCTCGTCCAGCACGACGTCCCCGGTGCCCGCCGCGCCGGGAGCACCGCCGGTGCGGCGCTCGGTGGTCACGTGCTCCGCCAGCACTCGCCGCGGGCCCGTCTCGACGGTGACCGACACGTGCACCGGAGCCGCACCGAAGAGCTGTCCCAGAGCGGCTTCCACCTGTCGCTCCAGCGCCCGCGCGTAGTCGTCCGCGGCGCCCGCGCCGCGGGCCGCGCCCGCCGCGGGCGCGGCCGGATCCAAGTGCGTTCGCTGGCCCACGTCCCCGGTCGGCCTCGGTCCAAACGTCAAGAGCACCACGCCTGCTGCCAGCAAAATCAGCAGGTGGCCGAGATAACGGCGCTGCCCGTCGCTCAGCCGCCAGCGCCGCGCCCATCCGCGCAGGGGCTCCCGTTCCGTCACCGCTGCATGCCTCCTTGCCCACCGTGCTCCGCGGCCCGAACCCGCACCTGTTCGGGCCGGAGGCCGAGGTAGCCGGCGATGAGCCGGACGGCTCGATCCGCGTCCACGGGCCCGTCCGCCGGCCCGACGGTCGCGTCGATGCCCTCGATGCCGCCGTCGGGCCGCCAGCGCACGTCCAGCTGCTCGGGCGCCGCGCCCAAGGCTAGCTCCACCACGCCCGCCACGTGCTCGTAGGCCCGCCGCCGGCCCTCCTCCGCCACCCGCTCCAGCGCCCGCCGGGCCAGGAGCTCGCCCTCGGCCGCCACGTTCTCCGCCCTGCGGGAAACCGCCGAACCAGTCCGCG
>QGSR01000372.1 GCA_003387805.1 Bacillota bacterium
AAATGTGTAAAAGAGACGGCCCAGGCCTGGCCCCCCGTGTGCCTAAAGCCCGGGGGGGCCCTTCGGGGCCGGGGCCGCCGTCGCCTGCCGGCCCCCGCCTGCCGCCGCGGGCCGGGGCCCCTCGCCATCGCCGACCGCCGCGGGCCGCGGCCTCTCGCCGCTGCCTGCCGCCGCGCACCCGCCGCCTCTCGCCGCAGCCCGGGTGTCGTCAACACTCGATGTCCTCGCCGCGCCTCCACATATCGAGGGCGCGCCGGATAAACTCCTCGATCCGGGTGTCCGCCACGGCCACCGACTTGTTGAAACGAATACACCCTTTGCCCACGTTGAGGCCCGCCAGCAGCGTCCCGTCGGCGTCGACCTTCGCGATATCTCCGACGTAGAGAGAAACGTAATGTTTCTGCGCATTGAGGGCGATGGCGATGCCCCGGTCGTCGCGGTAGCTGAGCATCTTGTAGTCGATTCCCTCGGTTAAATCCGGACCGTGCTTGAGGATAAGTTCTCGCAGCTCCAAGAGCTTGTCCCGCCGCCAGTCGTCTTCCAAACGGCTCAGGTACTCCTCGGGGGTCTGCACGTCGTATTGCACGAAACCACCCTCCTCGAATTGCGCGGGTTCCGTCACGCGCGCCGGCGACCCTTGGCAGCTCCGCGAGCCTTCCCGCGTCCACGCCGCACGTTCGAGTCCGCCGCGGACTCAAGGATAAAGCCGAAAGCCGGACAGCCGACGATGCTCGAACGACTCGTAGAACGGTTCGGCCGTGTCCGTCACCAAGTCGATTCGCCGGCCGCCGTAAAAGCGCGCCACGCAGCCTGCGGATCAGCCGTATAGGACAGCCAGCCCTCGGCCCGGCAAATGTCCAGGACCCCGTTCAGGTCCCGTCGTTCAATCGAGCGGTACTCCACGGTACGAACCCCTCCCCGGTCAATCCGGATGCGCAGCCGGTGCGCCTCCCGCCAGAGGGTATTCCGAGAGCTGCCGCACCGGCCGGAAGCTCACGACGCCGACAGAAACCAAGCGAGCCGGACCGAAAACGGCGCTCTCGCGCGCAACGTCAAACGCCTCTTTGAGGGCGGAAGCCTCCAAGTCGTCGGCCATCGTGCAGTGGGGCACTCTGGGTCCGCCGAGTGTGGTCCGGCTTGCTCGACCCTCATGCCCGGCGAGATCTCCACCCATGGCGGGGAATTCCGATTTGGGCTCCACCCATGGCGACGATCCTCGATTTTGTCGCCACCCATGGAGATGGGTCACGGAGCATCGGGCTTGCCCGGGCGTGTTGGCGCCCAGATGCGGCGCCATCATAGCGCACAGCCTTAAGAGGTCATCACTCAGGGCCATATCCCCACCCTTGGCGATGAAATCCGGTCCTCGCTCCACCCACGGCGTCGATTCTCGATTCTGTCGCCATCCATGGAGATCGTCCTTCGGCCACGATGCCAGGACGGTGCCAATCATCGCGCACAGCCTTAAGCGGCGACGCCACACGGCCATGTCTTCATCCATGGAGACGAATTGCGGGTTTGGCTCCGCCTGTGGCGATGCGTTTCGATTCTGTGGCCACCCATGGAGTTCTGCTCCGGGCCATATCCCCGAACGAGCGCCATCGCCGCGCACGGCCCAACCCGGCGCGTGCACCTGAGACGAGTCCGGCGCCGCCCGGAGCGGCGGGCAGGGGGGGCCGGTCAGGTGCATCAGTCAATTCTGAGCAGCCGCGCATGCTCGTCCGGCACGTCACGCTCCGGCACTTCGATGTTTCGCATGCTGAAAACGATGCGGGCGCCGGGGGCGCCCGTGGGCCGGCCGCGGGCCGGCCCAACGCACGGCGAACGTCACAACCCGGGTGAAAACACAAGACGTGGAACAACAAGGTGGAGACGGAAGAATCCGCCGGATACTCACGCTATGGCTCTTACGAACAGGGGAGGAAACCTAAGGCAGGAAAGCCCTCTGGAAGGTGGTTTCCAGAGGGCTTTTTGCTTGGTGGAGCCGAGCGGGATCGAACCGCCGACCTCGTGAATGCCATTCACGCGCTCTCCCAGCTGAGCTACGGCCCCACGTCCAAGCGCAAGTTTAATTATAGACGATGACCGGCAGGTCGTCAAGGGTTCACGGGGCGCCAAAATCGCGGGCGCACGGACGCGGGCGGATGCCACGGATGCACGGCCGCTGGGCGCATGCCGTAGACGCGCGGCCGCGGGCGCACGGCCTGAGCGCACGGCC
>QGSR01000373.1 GCA_003387805.1 Bacillota bacterium
GCGACGAGCGGGCGCTTTTGACGGCGGTCAAGGAGGCGCTGGACGGCGGCGCCCGGGGCGTGGCTATGGGCCGCAACATTTGGCAGCACGAAGATCCCCGGCGCATGGTGGCGGCCGTCGCGGCCGTGGTGCACGGCGGCGCGACGGTGGAGCAGGCGCTGAACGAACTGCGGTAGCCGCCGGCCGAGCCCGGCGCCCGGGGCGAATGCCATGCGCCGGCGGCGTCGGCGGTCGGCATCGGAAAGCGGAATCGTAGGAGGCGTGGGTCATGGCCGGGGAGTTCTGGCAGGCCGTTATTGCCGGCCGGCGGGAAGTCAAGCTGGAGCGGGTGCCCGTCCCGGAGCCCGCCGACGACGAGGTGTTGATCAAGGTCGCGTACTGCGCCGTGTGCACGTGGGAGCAGCGGGTGTACTCGGGCGTGTTCCAGACGTACCCGCTGGCGGGCGGCCACGAGGTGTCGGGCGTCGTCCAGAAGGCCGGCGCCGGCGTGGGCCACGTGCGGCCGGGCGACAAGGTCATCGTTTCGGGACTGCATCGGTGCGGCATGTGCGACAACTGCCGGCGGGGTCTGAGCAACCTCTGCGTCCACGCGTACTCGGCGCCGGCTCCCGAGGGGCGGGTTCCCGGTCCCGGCGGCTTCGGCGAGTACATCGTGCGCAAGGGCGAAGACGTGTTCCGGCTGGCCGGCCACGTGCCGCTGGCCGAAGCGGCTTTGGGCGAGCCGGTCGCGTGCGTCGTGCGCAGCGTGAAAAAGGCCGGCGTCGGCCCGGGCGACCGGGTGCTGGTCATCGGCGGCGGCATGATGGGCCTGCTGCACGTGCAGCTGCTGCGGGGCCGAGCCGCCGCCGTCGTTTTGAGCGAACCGGACCCCGACCGCCGGGCCATTGCGCTGGAGATGGGCGCGGACGGCGTCGTCGACCCGTCGGAACCGCACTTTGCCCACCGGGTGAAGCAGTTGGTGGCGGGCGCCGGCCCGACGGTGGTGTTCGTGGCCGTCAGCGTGCTCGAGGCCGTCCATCAGGCTTTGTCCGTCGCGGCGCCCGGCGGGCGAGTGATGATGTTCGCATCCCAGCCGCGAGGCTCCGCCATCACGGTGGACCCGAATCTGTTTCACCACAAAGAAGTGACGTTGACCGGCACGGTGAGCCAGGTGCCGGAGGACTTCCACGACGCCGCGGCGCTCATCTCGTCGGGCAAACTGGACCTGGCGCCGTTTCTGACGTCGTTTTACCCGCTGACGGACATCAAGGCCGCCCTGGACGAAGCGGTCGAGAACCAGGGCAAGGGCGCCCACTTCCGGGTCGTCGTCCAAGCCGGGTCCGGTGAGTGAGACGCGGGCCGGCGCGGGGCTTGCCGGCCCCAGTCCCCGGGCCGATTGCGGGCGCCGCCTCCGGGCCAGCACCGGGCTCAGCCCAGGATGATTCCGTCGCACGGCCCCGGGCGCCATCGTCGGGCTTGTGACGCCCTCAGGGCAGCCTGGTTCGGTCGCACGGCCGCAAGCGCGTGAAATTGGGCCGGACGTCGTGGACGACGGGCGTTGAAGTCAGCCGCATGCCGGCGATGATGCGGGCCCGGCCGCGAAAGCGCAGCGTCCAGAGGGCGTTCCGGACGGGCCGTCTCGGGCTCAGCGTCCGGTACGTGACCAGCGGCGATCCCGCCCGGGTGAAGCCCGTGACGATGGCACTGTGGGTGAACACCTCGTCGCCGTCCCAGTCATAGTAGATGACGTCGCCGAGGCGCAGCAGGCGGGCCAGCCTCGGGTTGGCGGAGAGCAGCAGCACCTGCCCGTGGTTGGCCCGCATGTAGCGCAGATGCGAGTCGGCCACGGCCCACGTGCATGACCACCAGTCGTCCCGGTTCCGGTCGAACGGCTCCGTGCCCATCCGGCGGTACCACCATTCCCGGTCCACCGCGCTCTCCCGGTAGTCCAGCGGCCAGCCCCCGGCCAGCAGGCACTGGGAGACGAAGTTGGCGCAGTCGCCGCCCGCTCCGAACGTGTCCATGTTGGCGAACCGCGGGTTTGGACTGTTCCAGTGCCGCAGGGCGTACCGCACCGCGGCGGCGCGGTTGTAGCGCCGGCGGGCCTGGAGCGGCTCCGGCGGGCGCCCGTCCGGCGACGCTGCCGCCGTCTCCGCCGGTGACGGTGCCGCTGGCCCCGCCGATGATGCCGGCCCTGACTTCGCATTTTGCCGTTCGGCGTCCACCGACTCGGTGGT
>QGSR01000374.1 GCA_003387805.1 Bacillota bacterium
CGGGGCTGCAGCGGGGGCCGGGGCTGGAGTCGGCTCCGCGGACCGGGAGGGCGCCGGCCCCGCCACCGGCGCCGGGGCATTCACCGTGTCCGGCGGCCTGACCGTCGAGATCCAGCGGGAGCCGCTTCGGCTGCGCATCGTGCGGGCCGACGGCTCGGTGGCCGCGGCGTGCGCGGACGAAGGCGGCCTGGCCTGGGACGACGAGCGGGTCCACTGGCGCATGGCCGCGCCGGCCGGCGTGCGCTACTACGGCTTCGGCCAGAAGCAGGGCTTTCTCGACAAGCGCGGCAAGAAGATGTCGCTGTGGGCCACCGACGAGCCGCTGCACATTCTCGAGCACGACGAGCTGTATCAGGCCATTCCGTTTTTCATGACGCTGGAGCAGGGCACGGGCCGGAGCGCGGGCGTGTTCCTGGATTGCACGGGGCGGGTGGACTACGACGTGGCCAAAAGCGACGCCGCCGTCATGGCCATGAGCGGCGCCGGGCCCGTGCTGGACGCCTACGTGTTCGCCGGGCCACACCCGAAGCACGTCATCGGGCGGTACACCGAGCTGACCGGGCGCATGGAGCTGCCGCCGCTGTGGGCGCTGGGGTATCAGCAGTGCCGCTACAGCTACTACCCCGAGGCGCGGGTGCGGGAAATTGCCCGGGAAATGCGGGAGCGCGGCATCCCGTGCGACGTCATTTACCTGGACATCGACTACATGGACGGCTACCGCGTGTTTACGTGGGACAAAGAGCGGTTCCCGGACCCGAAGAAGCTGGTGTCCGACTTGGCGGAGGACGGTTTCCGCACCGTCGTCATCATCGACCCCGGCGTGAAGCTGGACGCGCAGTACGAGGTGTTCAAGCAAGGCATCGCCGGCGGGCATTTCATCTGCCGTCCGGACGGCGAGCCGTTCGTAGGCACCGTTTGGCCCGGCAACACGGTGTTTCCCGACTTTTTGCGGGCGGAGACCCGCGCCTGGTGGGGCGAGCTGCACCGGGAGCTCTTGGAGGACGTGGGCGTCGCCGGCATCTGGAACGACATGAACGAGCCGTCGTGTTTCGCCCGCAACACGCTGCCTGACGACGTTTTGCAAGGCGAGGACGGCGCGAAGGTGCCGCACGCGGCGGTGCACAACGTGTACGGTTTGACGATGACGATGGCGACCATGGAAGGGTGGCGGCGCATCAATCCCGACAAGCGGCCGTTTTTGCTGACCCGCTCGGGCTATGCGGGGGTGCAGCGGTACGCCGCGGTGTGGATGGGCGACAACCACTCGTGGTGGGAGCACCTGCTGATGAGCATCCCGATGTGCCTCGGCATGGGCCTCTCGGGCGTGCCTTTCGTCGGCGTCGACATCGGCGGCTTTTCGCACGACGCGGAGGCGGAAATGTTCGCCCGGTGGATGCAGGTCGGGGCGTTCATGCCGTTTTGCCGCAATCACTCCGCCAAATTCACGGCCGACCAGGAACCTTGGGTGTTCGGCCCGGCGGTGGAGGAAATTTCCAGGGAGTATCTGCGGCTGCGGTACGCGCTGCTGCCGTACCTGTACAACCTGTTCCGGGAGGCGTCGGTGACGGGCCTGCCGATTATGCGGCCGCTGCTGCTGGAGTACCCCGACGACGAGAACGTCGTCAACTTGTCGGACCAGTTCCTGCTGGGCCGGGACCTGCTGGTGTGCCCGGTGTACCAGCCCGACGCCACGCACCGCATGGTGTACTTGCCGCCGGGAACGTGGGTCGACTTTTGGACGGGGCAGCGGCTGGCGGGGGGCCGCCACATCGTGGCCGAGGCGCCGCTGGAGCGCATGCCGCTGTACGTGCGGGACGGCGCCGTGCTGCCCATGGAGCCGCCGGTGAACCACGTGGGCGAGCGGGACGGCAAGCACCTGACGCTGCACGTGTACGCCGGTGAGGACGGGCGTTTCGAGCTGTACGAGGACGCCGGCGAAGGCTACGGGTACCGGCGGGGCGAGTGGTCTTTGACCGCGGTGGACGTGCGCCGGACGGCGAACGGCGTCGTGGTGGCGGTGGCCGATCCGGTGAGCGGGGCGGAAGCCGCCCCGGTGGGCGCTGCGGCGGCCGCGGCGGTGGGCGGTGCCGCGGCTGAAGCCGTGAGCGGCGCGGCGGCCGGGGAGGCCGGGTTCCGCCCGCCGCCGGGGCCCGGCTCTTTTTCACACCTCCGAGCCCCCCAGACAGGCAGACAAACCGGAGTCCGGCTTCTGCCTT
>QGSR01000375.1 GCA_003387805.1 Bacillota bacterium
GGTGGGCCCGCGGCGCGCGGTGCGCGCAGGGGCGTTCTCGGAAGCGAGCTCGGGGGCCGCCTCGGCGTCGCCCTCCGCCTCCCTTTCGCCGGTGTCGTCGGCATCCGCTTCGCCGGCAGCCTCCAAGTCGCCGCCGTTTTCAGCGAAAAGCTCCCGAATAGAATCAATGCGGTACTTCGCGTCAAAGTGCAACCACACTTCGTCTTTGTCCCCGTGGTACCCGGGGACCCGGATGCGCAACGAGCAGTCAGGCTGCAAACTGCGAGTCCACGAGCCGTGCTGCCGACCTGGCCGGAACGTCCGGTTGTACCAGAGCTCGAGCTCCAGCTTCCTCCCCAGGCGTTCCACCGTTCCCTTCAGCACCCGGTGCTTTCCCCGCTTCAAGCGCAAGTCCAAGCCCGTGTCACCGCGCTCCAGCAGCTGCTCCAGCGGCAGCGGAGTCCGGCACATACTCGAAATCATCCGCGCCAGCTGGAGAAAGACCCAATACTCGTAGAGAACGGCCACGTCTTTCTGCCCGGCGCTGTATACATCCTCGCCGCCCGGCCACGACAACATGGCCGCCAGCTCCGACTGGACGTAAAGCTTGTACATGTCGCGGTAGCCGGCCCGCTTCTCCAGCACTTGATTGCCCGCCGGCGATTGCGCCAGCGGGCCCACCTGGCGAAACAGCGGCTGCGACAGGACTTCATCCAGCCGCGCCAGCACTGCCGCCGCCTCGCGCCGGCCCCGCTCCGCGGCCGGGCCGTCGCCTGCTCTCGCCAAGGCATCCGCGATGCCGGTTACCATGTTTCGCCACTGCAGCAAGACGTGCTTGACAAACCGGTTCGGCAGCGTGTCGTGCGTCTCGAAGGTCCTGCGCACAGGGATCCGTGCCGGCAACGACTGTACCACGGCCGTGCCTGGCCGGCCGAGCCACGGCACCCTCGGACCGCCTCGTAACAGAGCCCGGGCAACGTAAGGACCACTCGGAATCGGCTGGCCCGCGGGCCGCAGTTCCTGCTCGTCGCGCCATTCACGGTGTGGACTCGACAAGATCTGGCTGATCGCAGCCTCGAAGTCGTCTCCCGCCATGATGCTGCACAAAAACGCAAACCGCTGGTACAACGTGGGCGCATCCGCGTCCGTTCGAAAGGTGAAACGGGCCTGTGCGGGCGCGAAGCTGCGCATGATGACCTCGGCGAACGTATCGGCCAGATCCCGCAGCATCCAACGGTAATGCGACAGGTAGTCGAGCTTCGCGGCCCGCACTTCCAGCTCGAAACCGCCAATGCGCTTTCCGTCTACGAATACGCTCACCGGCAGCGTCCCTGTGTACAGTCCCGTGCGGATCCGGCCCGTCAGCCGCGGCCAGGGGTCCGGACGGAAAATTTCCGGCCGGTCGGTCGTGACCGACAACTGCGGCTCGACGGTTTCAAACACGAAGGTGTAGTGATATTCACAGCCTTCCAGCAGCTGGACTCCCGCGACGCCGTCTTCAAGCTCCGGATCGTCCCGCCGGTCCAGAAGCGGCGGGGCGGCCGCCCGTTCGCTGCTGCTCAGCACCTGGATTTCGATATATCCGTGCCGCGCGCCGCGGGCGTTCACGATGGGAACCTGCACCTTGTTGACCGCGAACATGGGACTACTCCGCGAAACTGGCGAATTGATTGGCTCGCAGGTTGGCCGTCATCCGCTGCACTTTCGCAAACGAACGCGGCAAGCGCGGGCCGCCCTGCCCGTCCGGCGGATTGAGCGGGTCAAAACGCGTCTCCCCGGCCCGCGATGGCGGCGCCTCCAGGGAAAAGGCGAAGTAGCCGACGGCTTCCAACACAGGCTCCAGCCGGCGCCGGTTGCCGTGCAGCCGCGGCAAGATTTTCTGCATGACGATGGCGTCCAGCGCCGCTTCGACACTGGGCTCGCCCGCCGCGGCCAGCATCGCTGCGAAACGCAGACTTTCCCGAAAGACCCGGTGACCGAACTCGAAGCCGAATTGGCTCAGAATCCGGTGCAGATCGCGCAGGCGGCTGCTGATTTCCTCCTTTTGCGGATGCGGGTTGTTCACGTGCCAGTCCGGATCCGTGGCAATCGCTAGGAAACCTTTGACCAGCTCCGCGGGGCCGGGCTCGCAAGGAACGGGCCTCCGCAAGTCGTCGGCCAAATCGTCGGTGCTCACCCGAAACTCCAGCGTGTTGGCCCGGTCCAGCACTTTCGGCGAGAACATGTACGTTGTCT
>QGSR01000376.1 GCA_003387805.1 Bacillota bacterium
GGCTACGACGATGATGACGACGGCGCCCCACTTGATGGCCGCGGTGCCGACGGGCTCGCCTCCGTGGCGCGGCGGTTCGTTGGGTGTGTCCATGGCGTCGCCTCCCGCATCTTGTGCCGTTGCGCCAGGGCTGTGATGGAAAGGGTTCCCGCCGCGCCGGCGCGGCATACGTCTTGCCGCCGGACACCGCCCATAAAAAGAGCCCGACCGCCGGCGGGCGGCCGGGCCCAGGCTCCCGGGCCGTGGACGAACAGCCCTTACATCTTGCTCATGAGCTTCTGCGCGATTTCGTAGATCTCGGCCGGATCGTACTCGGGCGCGTAGATTTCCGGCGCCTCGGGCAGATCCGCCAGCGGTCCGCCCTCCATGGGGCCGTCCACGACTTCGAGCTCGCCGTCGCCCGAAGGGGCGGGGCCGCGCCAGATCTTGTCGATGTCTTTGTAGTCCTCGAGGCTGAAGCGGTACAGCTTCCGGTCGTAGCCTTTGTCGATGTACTTGCGGGCCTCGGGGAACTTGTTGTTGTCAATGTTCGGGATGGGCAGCATCTTGGTCACGTCCACGCCGGTCAGCGACTCCAGGGCCTTGCCGTACGCCAGCGCGTGGGTGCCGCCGCGCACCAGCAGGTAGCCGATCATTTCCCGGGCCACCGGGTGGTCGGTCATCTCGTAGACGCGCAGCTTGTGGGTCCGGGCGCCGTTTTCGAGGAAGAAGTTGTGCAGCAGGTCGAGAATCAGGTTGCCGCTGGAGAAGACGTAGTCACCGTTCCAGTGGCCGCCCATGGAGTTGCCCACCAGCGAGGCGTTGCCCGTGGCGATGAAGTGATGGGTGTTGCGGGCGTTCTTGCCGGCGCCCAGCGGCGTGCTGGTGCCCTTGTGCTCCTCGTTGGCCCCGTTGAGCAGCGAGTTGATGGTGGCCGCGACCAGTTCGATGTGGCCCAGCTCTTCCGTGGCGATGTTGGCGATGAGGTCGTAGTACGGCTTCAGCTTCTCACGGCCGCGGAAGTTGAACGACTGGTACATGTAGTTCATCAGCGTGGACATTTCGCCGAACCGGCCGCCCAACAGCTCCTGAACGGCCGCCGCCGCGTTCGGATCCGCTTCTTTGGCCTGTGGAAGCTCGATCTGGAGCTTGTCGATCCTCAGAAACACGGAACCACCCTTTCGACAGCGTTCTTATGAATACCATACCAAATCCGCCTATATATGTGCAAACCTCTGCGGCCCTCCCGGGCGTTTTCGTGATTGTACAGTGAACTTTCACTATCGTTTACTTCTGGAGGGGTCTAAAAAGCGCAGCAGAAGCATGCGGCCGAGGATGCCCGCCCGCGCGGGCGGGAGGCTGTAGGCCATGGAACGAAGCGGCCGCCGGCGGGGCGGGGCGCCGCCGGCGGCTTGTCAGGGGGAATCAGTCTACGCCGATGCGCCGCAGAAGCCGGTCCGCGGCTTCGAAGGCGGGGATGTCGCGCCGGCCGACCGCGTCGATGAGCCGGGCCCGCTCCTCGGCCACGGGACCGGCGGACAGCGCCCCTTCCAGCCGGAGGAGCAGCGCCTCCTGCAGCTCGGCTTCGGCCTGACGCCGCACCACGGCGTCCCAGCGGCCGGTTTCTCTCAAGTGGCGGCGGTGTTCGTCAAAGGCATCGGCCAGCTCGCCCACGCCCGCGCCTTTCGTGGCGATGGTGCGCACGATGGGCGGCGTCCACGCGTCCTCGGGTGGCGCCTGGCCCAGCGCCTCGGCGGTGGCGAAGCCCACCTTCAGCATGGCCTCCAGCTCGGCCGCGGTTTTGTCGGCGCCTTCCCGGTCGGCTTTGTTCACGACGTATACGTCCGCGATTTCCAGAATGCCCGCCTTGAGCATCTGAATGTCGTCGCCCAGCCCGGGCACGGCCACCACCGCGGTGGTGTGGGCGATGGTGCGCACCGCCACGTCCGACTGGCCGGCGCCGACGGTTTCGATGATGATGACGTCCTTGCCGAAGGCGTCCAGCAGGTGCACGACGCTGCGCACGCTGCGCGACATGCCTCCCAGTTGCCCGCGGGAGGCCATGCTGCGGAAGAAAATGCCTGACGGCCCCTGGCCCATGGGCATGCGGATGCGGTCGCCCAGCACCGCGCCGCCCGTCAGCGGACTGGACGGGTCCACCGCGATGACGCCGACGCGCCGCCCGCGGCGGGCGTACTCGGAGCCCAGAGCCCAGACCAGCGTGCTCTTGCC
>QGSR01000083.1 GCA_003387805.1 Bacillota bacterium
GGGGGGGGGGTTTCTCCCCCCGGGGGCGGGGGCCGCCTGGGGGGGGGTTTCCCGCCGCGGTTCCCCCCGCCGGTCCCGCCGCAGGTTCCGCCGCAGGGGCCGCCGCAGGGGCCGGGCCTGACGCCGGCGCAAGGACCCGAGCCGGAACCGAGTCCGGGGGCGGGCCTGCGGCCGAAGGGGGCCGATAGGCGATCTCCACGGCAAAGCCCAGCTCGCGCGCCACCGCCTCGCCCATCGCGCCTTCACACGTAACGACGATCAGTTCCTCTTTGATCGGCGTCAGCTTCGCCAAAGCCCGGCTCGCCTTGCCGGCGGCCTCGGGCACGGCGCCCAGCTCCAGCGCCCGGCGCAGCGCCAAAGCGCCGTCGGTGCCTTTCAGCCCTACGCGCCCGCCCATGCCGGCCACGGGGTTCACAATGAGGCCGATTCTTCTGCGGGTGTTCTGCTCCGTCATCGTTCGCGTTCACCGCCGCTTTCCGTGCTTCTGCTCTACCTATACTGTTCGCCGCCGCGCCAATCCTGGCCCGCCGCGGCGTCGGCGGACGGGCCGGCTGAACTTGACAGGCCGCGGGCGATGGTCTAGGCTCGAGGTGGCGTCAAAAACGACGGGAAAAGGATTTGATAGCCATCGCTGCCAACTCGGAACGGCGGGAACCCAAACTGGTCATCGACGTGTGGGCGGACGTGGTCTGCCCGTGGTGCTACATCGGCGAACACCGCCTGGAGCAGGCGCTGCAGCAGTTCCCCCACGCGGAGCGGGTCGTGCTCAGGATGCACACGTTCATGCTGGATCCGACGCTGCCCAAGGAAACCAGGCCCACGGTCGAGTATTTGGCCGAGAAATACAACGTCCCGGTGGAGCAGGCCCGGGCCATGGAGGAGCAGGCCGCGCGGCAGGCGGCCCAGGACGGGCTGGCCTACGCGCCGGACCGCCCGGTGTCCAACACGTTCGACATGCTCCGGCTGGTCCATCTGGGCAACGAACACGGCGTCGGCTGGCGGTACATGCGGGCCATGCAGAACGAGCTCTTCGGCGGCAATCCCGATGCGTTCGAGCCCGGCACCCTCATCCGGCTGGGTGAAGCGCTGGGCATTCCGGCGGACGAAATCCGGGACGTGCTGGCCACGGACCGGTTCGCCGATGCGGTCCGGGAGGATCACGACACCGCCATCGCGCTGGGCGCCCGGGGCGTGCCCTTCACCGTGCTGGCCGGCCGCTTCGGCATCCCCGGCGCGACGACCACGGAGCAGTTCGCTCAAGTCATCTGGCACGTATGGGAGCAGATCGATGCGGAAAGCGAATGAGACCAACAACAAGAAGATGCCCGTCGCCGTGGAAGTAGTGGACCTGCTCGGCGACGATGCCTCGGTCGCGTACTGCGACCCCGTGACCGGGCTGTGCGTTGTTCCGGGCGCGGACGCACCGTCTGCCGCGGCGGACACCGAACAGGTCAAGGCCAAGACGAAAGGCGACGGCGAGACCGCCGGCAAGGCGGACCGCGACAAGTAGACCGCCGGCCGGGAGCACGGCGACCCGCAGGCTGCGGGCCAAGAGCACGCCAACAGCCGGCCGCCCCCGCGCCCGCACGTCCCTGCTCGGCCGGGTGAATCCCGCCCGGCCTATCCCTCCAGCGGCTCGATGACGAACAACAAGTCCCCGGCCTCCACGGACGTTCCCGGCTCGACCAGGACTTCCCGGATGCGGGCGGGCCCGCCGGCCATCACCGCGATCTCCATCTTCATGGCTTCGATGACGCCCAATGTCTCGTTGCGCTTTACCGTCTGTCCCGCCCGCGCGTCGATTTTGAGCATCCGCCCCGGCATGGGCGCGCCGATATGGGCCGGGTTGTTTTTTTCCGCCTTCGGGCGGGTGACGACCCTGCTTTCCACCGCTTCGTCCCGGACCGTCACTTCCCGGTGCTGACCGTTCAGCTCGAACCAGACGCTCCTCGTGCCGTCGGGCCGGGCTTCGCCGATGCCCAGCAGCTTGATGATGAGGGTCTTGCCCGGCTCAATCTCCACCGCCGTCTGCTGGCCGGGCCTGAGGCCGTAGAAAAACACCGGCGTGTCCAGGAGCCACGTGTCGGAGTAGGCCCGGCGATGTTCCACGAACTCTTTGTACACTTGCGGATACAAGGCGTACGAGATGAGCTCCCGCGCGGCCGCCGCTTCCTCTGCCCCAGCGGCCCCTCCGGCCGGGACGCGAGACTTGGCGGCGGACCCTGGCTCGCCGCCGGCCGCCCGGCCGGCGCCCCCGTCTTCGCCGACGGCCTCGGCCAGCTCCCGGGCCAGCTCCGCCCAGTCGGCCGGCGGCAGCAGCAAGCCGGGCCGCACCGTGACGGGCTTCCGTCCCTTCAGCACTTTCGCCTGCAGCTCCTTGGGAAACCCGCCCTCCGGCTGGCCCATCATGCCGCTGAAGTAGTCGACCACCGAATCCGGAAACGTCAGCTCGTCCGCCTTCGCCAAAAGCTCGGCCTCGGTGCCCACGCCGTACTGCACCATCAGCAGCGCCAGGTCCCCCACCGCTTTGGACGACGGCGTCACCTTGACGATGTCGCCCAAAATGCGGTTGGCCACCGCGTACATCCGCTTCACGTCGCCCCAGCGGTCGGCCAGTCCCAGGGCCTGGGCCTGTTGCCACAAATTGGTGTACTGGCCGCCCGGAATCTCCGTCAGATACACCTCGGCCGACACCGGGTCTTGCTTTGTTTCGAACGCCGCGTAGTACGTGCGCACCACGGACCAGTAATCGTCCAGCCGCTGCAGCGCGGCCAAATCCATGCCGGTGCTGCGGGGATGGTGCTGCAGCGCGGCCACGATGCCGTTGAGCGCGGGCTGACTGGTGCCGCCGGCCAGGGCCGCGATGGCGCCGTCCACCGCGTCCACCCCCGCCCCCGCCGCGGCCAAAACCGTGGCCGTGCCGACGCCGGCCGCGTCGTGCGTGTGCAAATGCACCGGCATGCCCGTCTCTTCCTTGAGCGCCTTCACCAGCGTGCGCGCCGCAAAGGGCTTCAGCAGCCCGGCCATGTCCTTGATGCCCAAGATGTGCGCGCCCCGGCGCTTCAGCTCCCGGGCCAGCCGCACGTAGTACTCCAGGCTGTACTTGGTCCGCGCTGGATCCTCGATGTCGCCGGTGTAGCAAATGGCCGCCTCCACCAGCTTGCCTTCGGCCGCGGCCGTCTCCATGGCCACCGTCATGGCCTCGACCCAGTTCAGCGAGTCGAAAATGCGGAACACGTCGATGCCGCTGCGGGCCGCCTCCCGGACGAAGGCCCGCACCACGTTGTCCGGGTAGTTGCGGTAGCCCACCGCGTTCGCGCCCCGCACCAGCATCTGCAGCAGCACGGAAGGCATTTCCCGGCGCAGGAGATCCAGCCGCTCCCACGGATCCTCCTTCAGAAAGCGGTAGGCCACGTCAAAGGTCGCGCCGCCCCACACCTCGGCCGAAAACAGCCCGGGCATGAGCCTGGCCGTCGCGGCGGCGATGCGGACCAAGTCTTTGGTCCGCACCCGGGTGGCCAGCAGCGACTGGTGCGCGTCGCGAAACGTCGTGTCGGTCAAGAGCAGGCGCTGCCGCTCCAGCATCCAGGCGGCCACGCCTTCCGGCCCCCGCTCCTCCAGCAGCCGCCGCGTGCCCGCCGCCGGCTCCGGGACGTCCGAGAGGTCCGGCAGGGGCGCCGGGCCCAACTCGGGCTTCGCGCCCCTCCCCACCCCCGGGCCGTGGTTGACGGTGGCCCAGCCCACGTACGACAGCAGCCGGGTGCCCCGGTCCCGCATCTCCGGCAGCTGGTACAAATCCGGATTGGACTCGACGAAACCCGTGTCGGCCGCGCCCGCCAGAAACACCGGATGCACGACCACGTTTTGCAGGAACGGGATGTTGGTCTTCACGCCCCGGATGCGGAACTCCCGCAGCGCCCGCAGCATCTTGCGGGCCGCGCCTTCAAAGGTCCGGTCCCACGTGCACACTTTGGCCAGCAGCGAATCGTAGTGGGGCGACACGTAGGCGCCGTGGTACCCCGCGCCGTCGTCCACCCGCACGCCGAAGCCCGTGGCGGTGCGGTACGCGCTGATGCGCCCGTGGTCGGGCACGAACCCGTTGCCGGGATCCTCCGTGGTGATGCGGCATTGCACGGCCACGCCGGAGCGGGTCACGGCGCTCTGATCCGGCAGCGAAATGGGCGGGTCGGCCAGCCGGCGGCCCTGCGCGATGAGAATCTGGGCCTGCACCAAGTCCACGCCCGTAATCAGCTCGGTGACCGTGTGCTCCACCTGGATGCGGGGGTTGACTTCCAGGAAATAGAAATTTTCGTCCGCGTCCAGCAAGAACTCCACCGTGGCCGCGCCTTGGCAGCCCACGTGCTGCATGAGGCGCACCGCGGCTTGGCCCATGGCCTGCCGCGTCGCTTCGGACAAGGCCGGTGCGGGCGCGAGCTCCACGATTTTCTGGTGGCGCCGCTGCACCGAGCAGTCCCGCTCGAAAAGGTGCACGACGCTGCCGTGCCCGTCGGCCAAAAGTTGCACCTCGATGTGCTTGGGCCGCTCCACCGCCTTTTCGATGTACACGCTGGCATCGCCGAAGGCGGCCTGGGCTTCGGACCGCGCCCGCTCGAAGGCCCGCTCCAGCTCGGCGTCGTCGTGCACCTTGCGCATGCCTCGCCCGCCGCCGCCGGCCACGGCCTTGATCATGACGGGATAGCCCACCCGGCGGGCGAAAGCCCGGGCAGCCTCTACGTCCGGCACCGGACCGTCGGTGGCCGGCACCACCGGCAGGCCCGCGGCTTCGGCCAGGCGGCGGGACGCCACTTTGTCGCCGAACAGCTCCAGCTGCTCGGGCGTCGGGCCGATGAAGGCGATGCCCGCGGACCGGCAGCGCCGGGCGAACTCGGCGTTTTCCGCCAAAAACCCGTAGCCCGGGTGGATCGCGTCCACGCCCAGGCGCACGGCCAAGTCGACGATGCCGTCCATGTCCAGGTAGGCCTCCACGGCGCCTTTGCCCTGGCCGATTTCGTAGGCTTCGTCGGCCTTGTAGCGATGCAGCGACAGCTCGTCTTCCTTGGAGTAAACGGCCACCGTGCGAATGTCCAGCTCGGTGCACGCCCGGAAGACGCGAATGGCGATCTCGCCGCGGTTGGCCACCATCACTTTGCGAAAAGTCACCCGTCTCACCCGTTCACTGCATGATACGTCGTTAGTCCGATATGTTTCGTCGGATTCGCGGCAATGCCTGCCCGCGCCGCGTCCCCCGCGCAGGCGGTCCCGGCCGGACTTCGTGGCCGGCACCTACGGGCGTTGCCCTCCTCGCAGCGCGTGCCGGGCGAAGTTGGCGTCGCTTGAATGGAAATCGACGGGCAATGTCGAAGTAATTGTTCTAAAGTCTGGACCCCGCCGGGAACCGGGCCGGGAGGGGGTGTCGCTGCATGGCTTCGGAATGGATTCGCACGTACGGAAGCACCGTGGAAGAGGCCGTGGCCAAAGCCTTGAAAGAGCTCCAGGCGACCCGGGACGAAGTGGAGGTCGTCGTGGAGCGCTCCCCGCGCGAAGGTTTTCTCGGCCTGTGGCGGTGGCAGGCAGAAGTGCGGGTGCGCAAGCTCTCGCCCCAGGAGCTGGCCGCCCGGCGGGAGCCGGCCGAGGCCGCGGCCGGCGGCGACGGAAAGGACGGCAACGCGGATTCGTCGGGCCCGCCTCCGGGCGCCCGCCCCGGGACCATTATGGTGCACGGCGGCCGGGTGTACGTCAGCCCGTCGCCGGACGACAAAGACGAGCTGGTCATCCGCCCCGGCGACAACGCGGAAGTGCGCGTGAACGGCCGGCTGCTGGACGGACCCCACATCGTGCACCCCGACGACGTCATCGAAATCCGCGCCCTGGACCGACTGCCCGAAACCATCGTCAGCGTTCAAATCTCCGACGACGAATATACCGCCTCGATGGCCGTGGACGCCCGGCCGGGCGTAAAATACCAAATCATCAACTCGCCGCCGGGCAATACCGTCACCGTGCGGGCGGAGCCCGCTGGCTCGCTGCCGCCGCAGCCGCCCTCCGTCGAGGAGCTGGAGGCCGCGCTGGCCGAAGCGGGCGTCGTGTTCGGCATCTCCCGGGAAGCCCTAGAGAACGTCGTCCGGACCGTGGCGGAAAACCCCGCCGCCGCCAAAGAGCCCCAGCCGGTGGCTTTCGGCATACCGGCCGTCCCTACCGAGGATGAGCGGGTGGAGCTGTTCTTCGACCCTGCGGTCCGCGTGCGGGCCGAGATTGACGAGGAGCGGGCGGACTTGCTGGGCCTGTTCAAGCTGTCATCGGTGGCCGAGGGCGACGTGCTGGCCGTCGTTCATCCGGGCAAGAAGGGAACGCCCGGCCGCACCGTGACGGGCCGGGACGTGCAGGTAACGGATCCGAAGCCGGCCAGCCTGAAGGTGGGCGCGGGCGCCGAGTGGCTGGAGGACGGACGCACCGTGGCCGCGACCCGCGGCGGCCGGCCCACGTACATCCGCAACACCATCGCCGTGCACCCCGAGCACCGCGTGGCCGGCGACGTCGACCCGGCGACGGGCCACGTGGAATTCGACGGCGACGTCACCGTCACCGGCAGCGTCAACGACTCCATGCGGGTCGTTTCCAGAGGCACCGTCTCCGTCGGGTCCGCGGTGACGGGCGCCTTCGTGGAGGCTGGCGAAGGCGTGGCCATCGGCCGGGGCATCGTGGGCGCCACCGTCATCGCCGGCGCCCGCTACGCCCGTCTGTTCCAGCTCATGGGTTATTTGCAGCCGCTGGCCGTCGACCTGCAGGAACTGGTCAAGACGGCGGCCCGGCGCAAGAGCGCGGCGGCGTCGGCCGGCAGCGGCGGGCCGCCGGGCCCAGCCGGGGCTCCCGCTCCCGAAGCGCTGTCCGAGCGCAGCGGCGCATACATCCGGGAACTGCTGGATCATGAGTTCGCGGGCATGGCCAAACGCGTCCGCGAGCTTTACGACACCGTGACGCAGGGCGACCTGCAAGGATTCGAAGAAGGCGCGCTGGACCCGGACGTCATGCAGCTGACCGAGGGGCTGTACGACCTGGTGACGTCCACGGGCCCGCTGACCCGGGACCAAATCGCGGATCTCGTGCGGTTCAAGCAGCAGCTGGACGCGCTGATTCAGGAATTTCACGACCAGCCCAAAGAACTGTTCGACGTCAGCGCGGGGTTCGTCCACAATGCCAGAGTGCTGGCCGCGGGCCGCATCGTCCTCCGCACCGGCGGGTGCGCCTACTCCCGGCTGTGGGCCGGCTCCGGTGCTTCCATCGAAGCCGGCGTGTTCCGCGGCTCCACGCTGACCGTCCACGCGGGTAACGTAGCCATCCGGGAGGCCGGCAGCCGCGCCGGCGCCCCCGCCCGCATCGAAATCGTCACCGAAGGCGTGTTCCGCGCCGGCCTGGTGCACCCTGGCGTTACCGTCACCATCGGCAGCCGCAGCCATACGTTCCGCACCGAAACGTCGGACGTGCGGGTACGGCTCGTCGACGGCGAGCTGCGGGTTTTGTCGGCGGGCGCGCGCCTTTCGACGTCGTGAGCGGCCGGGCGCCGGCCCCGGGCGACGGCCCGCCGCGCGACCGGCCCGCCCTTACCGCAAGCGGGCCAGAATATCGTCGATGCGGCCTTCCGCCACCGCCATCCGCTCGTCGGCGCAGCCGTAA
>QGSR01000377.1 GCA_003387805.1 Bacillota bacterium
CCGGAGCGCCGGTGACCGCGGGCGCGGTGCTGAAAATTTTCGCGTTCGCCCTCCTCGCGGCGCTGCTGGCGTGGAAGTGGCCGCCGGCCGTCGCGCGCAGGCCGACCCGGTGTGGTGGGCCCGCCTGGCCGTCTCGGTGTACCTGTGGTTCGCCGTTTTGGAACGCTTCTGGAGCGCCTTGGCCGCCGCCCGGGCGGACGACGCGTCGCGCCTGGCGCCGGTGGGCAGCGCCGTCGTTTTCGCGATGATAGTGGCCCTGGTCACGTGGTTCGTCCTGCCGCGGCACACGCCCGCGGAGTGGTAACAGCCGTCGCGCGATGGCCGGCGGCACACGAACGGCCGCTGCGCAAGAGCGAGCGGGACAGCAGCGGCCGCCGCGGCTTCAGCGCGAGCGGCGCAGCAGCTGGGCGAAGGCGCCGAAAAAGACCGGCCAGCGGCGGGGCTCGCCGAAGTAGGCCCGCAGCAGCCGGGCGAACAGCGGCGCCTTCCCCGCGTACGGAAACCAGTACACTTCCCGGCGGCGGCCCAGGCGGTCCTCCATCACCGCCTTCTCGTGTGAAAAAGCCTTCAGCCCCGCCTCGCCGTGGTAGCTGCCCAGCCCGCTGCGCTTGACACCGCCGAAGGGCAGGTGCGGATTGGCCAGGGTGACGATGACGTCGTTGATGACGACGCTGCCCGTCTCCAGCAGGCCGGCGACGCGCTCCCCCCGCCGGCGGTCCGTCGTCCACACGCTGGCGCTCAGGCCATAGGGCGAAGCATTGGCCAAGGCGACGGCTTCCTCTTCATCCGCCACTGGCTTGACGGTCAGCACCGGGCCGAAGGTTTCTTCCCGGCACACCAGCATCTCGTCGGTCACGTCCGCCAGAATCACGGGCGGCACCGTCCGCCCCCGCCACTCCTCGGGCGGGCGGCCGTGCACCAGCCTGGCCCCTTTGGACAGCGCGTCGGCCACGTGTTGCTTTACGACTTCCACTTGACGCGCCCACGTCATCTCGCCCAAGTCGGCCTCGTCGCCGCCTCCCTGGCGCAGCCGGGCCGCCGCCTCGGCCAGGCGCCGGGTGAACTCCTGGTACACGCCCCGCTGCACGTAAATGCGCTCGACGCCGACGCACGTCTGCCCGGAATTGAGCAAGCCCCCCCAGAGCGCCCCGTGCACGGCCCGCTCCAGCGGCGCGTCGTCCAGCACGATCATCGCGTCATGGCCGCTGAGCTCCAGCGTCGTCGGGATAAGATGCTTGGCGGCCTCCACCTGGATGATGGTGCCCGTCCGATATGACCCGGTGAAAAAGATGTAGTCGGGCTTGCCGGCCACCAGCGCCGCGCCGAGGCGGCCGTCGCCGTGGGCCGTCTGCACCAGTCCGTCGGGCAGGCCGGCCGCCTGAAACAGCTGCTCCATGGCCACGCCCACGGCCGGCGTCACCTCCGACGGCTTCAGAATGACCGCATTGCCCGCCGCGAGGGCCGTCACCACCGGCACCACCGCCAGCTGGAACGGGTAGTTCCACGGCGAGATGACGAGCACGACGCCACGGGGCCGGTACTCCACGTAAGACGCTTTGCCGAAAAGAAAGATGGGCGTCGGCATGCGCCGGCGCCGCAAAACGCGGGGTGCGTGCTTTTCCAGATAGACCAGGGTGTCCAGCACCGGCAGCAGCTCGGTGGTCAGCGCTTCCACCCGCGGCTTGCCCGTGGCCTCGGCAATGACGCGCGCGAGATGGTCCAGGCGCTCGACAACGGCCAGGCGCAGGCTGCGCAGGTGCCTCGCCCGGTCCATCGGCGCCGTCCGCCCCCACGCGGAGAACGCGGCCCGCGCCCGGCGGTACAGCTCGGGCACGGCCGTCAAAGGCGTCTCGGGGTACGTTTTCGGTACGGTCGCCGCCATGGCCGCCACCTCCCCGCCGCCGGCGGTCAATACTTATCTTATTCATTTGATGTTCTCTCACTTATCGAAAAGTCCTGTCCCTCGTGGTCCGCCGCCCGGGTGCGAGGCGGCTGTACCAGCTGTTGCAGCCGTACCAGCTGTTGCAGCCGTTCCAGCTGTTGCAGCTGTGGCTGGCGTTGTTGCCGTTGTTGCCGTTGTTGCCGTTGTTGTCGTTGTTGCCGTTGTTGCCGTTGTTGTCGTTGTTGTCGTTGTTGTCGTTGTTGTCGTTCTTGCCGTTGTTGTCGTTGTTGCCGTTACTACTGTTGTTGCT
>QGSR01000378.1 GCA_003387805.1 Bacillota bacterium
CCGGCCCCCCCGCGCGGTCACGCCCGGCCGGGAGAAAGAACCCGGTGTGGGCTGGGTGAGCCCCCCCCGGGAAGGCCCCGGGGCCCGGCGCGGCGCGCCAGGCGCCCCCCCCCCCCGCCACGTCGTTTTCGATGTCGACCATCAACTGGGCCGCCTGCAGCGCCGCGGCGAAATACATTTCGCGGAAACGCTCGCGCACGGTCACCGCCCAGTCTTCGTATAAATCTTCCGAGCAGAAATCGTCCCGGTACAGGGCCAGCGCCCGCCGGTACAGCTCCAGGGCCTCGACAGGGTCCCGGTGCCGCAGCCCGTCGGCCCGCCGCACCAGCCAACGGAACTCCTCCGCATCGGTCCAAACCGGCGCGCCGGGCTCGATCCAGTACAAGCCGTGGGCCTGCCGCAAAAAGCGTTGCTCCTGGTAGCGGCCGAGGCCCGGCTCCAGGGTGCGGCGCAAGTAGTAGATGACGGTGTGCAGGTTGTGGGTGCTCTTGTCGCCGTCGTCGCTCTCGGGCCACAGGAGCTCCACCAGAACGTCCCTGGGCACCCGCTCCCCGCAGCGGGTGATGAGATACTTGAACAGCGTCACCGCCCGCTTGGACTTCCACGCCGCCACGTCCAGCTCCCGTCCGTCCACCACCACCCGCAAAGGGCCCAGCAGGTAGACCTCCAGACCGCGTCGTGTCGCCGTGTCCATGGATGAACCCTCCCCGTCGCGTGCAATGCGGAGACGGGACCGCCGTGCGGCGGCGCCCGGCGCGGCCCCGCCCCCGCCAACTTTACAGAGCTATGGCCGCGAGCAGCCCGCCTAGAACACTCGCGGAAGAATCAATGTCGTCACAAATACAGTAAATGTTCAGAATACAATTGTCAAGTCAACGAGGCAAAATTTTGAATTGTGTTGTGCAGGAGTGGGTCTCCGCGGCAGGAAGCCAAGGGCGGAGCGAAGCGCGGCGAGAGAAGCGGGACCAAGCCGCCGCGGAAGAGCCGGCCCATCCGAGCCGACGGCCGGCTACAAACGGGCGTCGCGGGTGTCGCGGGTGTCGCGGGTATCGCGGGCGTCACGGGCGTCCCGGGCGCCGGCGGTGCGGCCGCCGACCAAGTCGTCGATGAACCGCACCGCCTCGATGAATCCCCGGAACGACGTTTTCCGCCCGGATTGCACGTGGCTGACGGTGCCGACCCAGTCTTTTTCGTCGGTTTGCAGGATGCGGAGCACGAACGTGTTTCCGGATCTTCCTCCCGGCCTTCGGGAAGTCGGCATCGCGACAGTCCCCTAACGTGAACGGTTGTCAGCGCCAGAGACGCCAACGCCACGGGTTTTGCCAAACCCGGCGCCTCCGGTCAAAAGTACAGCGAAAGGCCCAGAGACAGCAGACGCCGGCCGCCGCTTTCGCTGACGGCCGCGTCCAGCCGCAGCGATTCCAGCAAGTACCCGAGCCCCGCGTACGATACGACGGTCCCCGCAGGGTAAACCCTCTGTCCCAGCCGGGCCAGCACCCGGCCGAAGCGGCCTTCCAGGCCGTACCGCCAGCCGGCCTCTTCCCAGTTGCCGACGCCGGGCACGATGTAGTCCGCGGCGGCCGTCAGGCCCAGCCCCAGCTCCACGGCCACGCCCACGGCCACTTCCACGGGCATGGCCGCCCGCACCTCTTCGTCGCCTGAAACCAGCGCGTGGCGGGCCAGCACGCCCACGCCCAGCCAGCGGGCCCACTGCCCCCGGTAGCCCACGTCCAGCACCCAGGCCGCACCCGACACGGGCTGCGACACCCCGGCGTCCGCCGGCTCCACGTTGTCCAGCGTCACGTGCCGCACGCTGAAACCGAAGGCCGCATCGCTGCGGCGCCAGGCGGCGGAGTAGACGTACTGCCGCAGCCCGCCGTCGTCGTCGCCGGCCGACAAGTACGCCAGCTGGCCCGCGCCCAGCCCCGTGTCGGGCTCGAGATACACCACCGCCCGGGCGCCGGCGCCGGCCGGCTCCCCCGCGGTGCTGACGTACTGCGCCTGCAGGGCGTGCTCGCCCAGCCAGGCCAGACCCGCCGGATTGGCCACGGGACCGAACTGCTCGCCGCCCACGCCCACGAAGCCTTCCCACGGCGTCAGCGTCATGGCCAGCGCCTCGGCCGAAGCGGCCCGGGCCGGGGCCGGCCCCGGCCGACTTCCAAGGCCCGCCACGAGCAACGCGGCCGCCACC
>QGSR01000379.1 GCA_003387805.1 Bacillota bacterium
CTGGAGGACCGGGTGGCCGCCTCGTACGGCCGCGCGTCGCCGGAGCGGGGTGTTGCGGCCCGGCCGTCGGCCGCGGAGGACGCAGGCGCCGGCACCAGCACGGGCGCCGGCACCAGCAGGCGCGCCGGCACCAGCACGGGCGCCGGCACCAGCAGGCGCGCCGGCACCGGCGCCGGCACCAGGCTGCGGCCCGGCCGTGAAACCCCGGCCGACATCGTGGCCGAGGCCCTGGGCGGCCCCTACGCCGACGACCTGCGCCCCGGCGGCGCCGCCGCCCGGGGCACGCACATTGATCTCACCCGGGCTTCCGAGCCCGTCAAGAAGGCCGTCCAGTACGTGGAGGAACACTTCCCCGGACCCCTCACGCTGCGCCGGGTGGCGGACGCAGTGCACCTCAACGCCAGCTATTTCAGCGTCTTGTTCAAAAAAGAGACGGGCATGACGTTTAGCGAATACTTGACCCGCAAGCGCCTCGCGCTGGCCAAACAGCTGCTGCTGGGCACCTCGCTGTCCATCAGCGAAATCGCCCGCATGGCCGGCTACGGCACCACCAAGTATTTCACCGAGCTGTTCCGCAAACGGGAAGGCATGACGCCCGGCAAATACCGCGAGCGGGCCATGCGCCACCTCCTATCCAAAAAGATCGGTATTTTACCCAATGACAGTGACCTTGATGCGTATGTCCTGATGGCTATACTGTTATCTGACAAAGTGGAGGAAGCCGATGGCGGATCAGGACGACGCATCCGGATAGGAGGTCTGGAAATGCTGAAACGAGCGTATTTGCTTCTGCTCGCCGCGGCCATGGTGTTCCCCGTGGGCATGTCCGGGGCCACCCAGTACGCCCTCGCGCAGGGCGTGGACACGGTGACGTTCATGCACCTGTGGCCGTCGGGCGAAGCCCGGCAGCACAACCTGATCGTCGGCGAAATCATCGCGGAGTTCGCATCGGAGCATCCGGACGTATTCGTCGAAGTCGAGGCCCTTCCCAACGAGCAGTACAAGGACAAAATCACCGTGCTGGCCGCGTCCAACCAGCTGCCCGACGTAGGCTTCACGTGGGCGGCCGGCTACATGACGCCCTTCGTGCAGGCCGGCCAGTTTGCGCCGCTGGATGATTTGCTCGCGCAGGACGGCTTGCGGGATCAGTTCGTCAGCGGCACGCTGCAGGCCTTCGCCATCGACGGCGTCACGTACGGCCTGCCGCTGGAGCTCAACATCGCGCCCGTCTTCTACAACAAGAAGATCTTCGCCCGCTACGGGCTGGACGTGCCGAAGACGTACGACGAGTTCCTGCACGTCGTGGAGACGCTGGCGGCCAACGGCGTCACGCCCATCGCCCTGGGCAACGGCGAGCGCTGGACGGGGTCGCTTTGGTACATGTACCTGGCCGACCGCATCGCCGGCCCCGACGTGGTCAACGACGCCATCAACGGCCGCATTCCGTTCACGCATCCCGGCCTGATCCAGGCGGCGGCCGAGGTGCAGCGGCTGGTGCGGATGGACGCCTTCAGCCTGGGCTTCAACGCCCTCTCCAACGCCGAAGCCAAGGCCGAGTTCCTGACCGAGCAGGCGGCCATGTGGCTCATCGGCTCGTGGGAGCTGCCGCAGTTCACCACCGATGAGACGGTGTCCCAGGAGTTCCGGGACAGCATCGGCTTCTTCCGGTTCCCCACCGTGGAAGGCGGCGCCGGCAAAGACACCGGCTGGGTGGGCGGCCCGGGCGTGGCGCTGTTCGTCAACGCCAACTCCCGGGTGAAAGACAAGGCCGAGGCGTTCGCCAAGTACTTCGTCGAGCAGTGGGGCCAGCGGGCCGTGGCGGAAGCCGGCGTCATCCCGGGCACCATCGTGGACTCGTCCAAGGTGCAGCTGCCGCAGATGTACCTGGACGTGCTGGATGAGCTGGCGGTGGCCACCAGCATCACGCTGTACGCCGACGTGCAGCTGAGCCCGGCGGCGGCCCAGGTGCACCTGAACCAGATTCAGGCGCTGTTCGGCCTGCAGGTGACGCCGGAAGAGTTCGCCCGGGCCCACGACGAGGCCATCCGCGGCGGACAGTAAGCGCGAGCGGGGTGGGGGCGGCCCGGCGGGCCGCCGCCGGCGGAACCCCCCCGGGGACGAACCCGGGAACGACGAAGGGAGGCGGCCCACCCGCGCGACGTGCGGACACCCGGGGCCCCCCCTCTCG
>QGSR01000380.1 GCA_003387805.1 Bacillota bacterium
CCTTCGTAACGCGGGGTTGAGCGAAAAGCTGTTCACGCTTTCGAGGCACTTTGCTGTAAGCGTCATAAAAGCGGTGTTCGATGCCGCCAGCCCGTACGACATGCCTCTGCCCGAACTCCGCGCCTTATTGGGCTTGGATGCGGACCCAGGCCCGAGCGCCGGCACAGCCAAGGTTTCTGGGAGCGGAACCATAACTGTCGATGCTAGAAAGCTCGAGGAGCTTGTATCGATACCCATCCCCGACGACAGTTATTTGACCGTCTTCAGCCCGCCCCACTATCACGCCCTGCGGGAGGCCTTGGCGAAAAAGGACTTTCACCAAGTAGACGGCAGCCCGTGGCCGACCGCCCTGTTGAACCGAGGCGGCGCCCGCGGACATGCCCAGCTGCGCCCAGCTGCGGCCGATGGCTTGATGCCTCCCGAAGAGGTGGAGCATTGGCAAAAGATAATGTGGCGCCAGCGGGAAGAGCTTTCCGACCTGGACGCCGACGTTTTGGACGCCCTGGCCGCCAATTGGCTGCGACAAGCACGAAGCCCGCAGGAAGATGCGGTGGCCGACGTTGACGGCCTTCTTGCAATGCGGGGACTGAAGCCCAAGCGGAGCGGGCAAGGGAGACGGGGCGGATACACACCCGAGCAGCGGAGGGCAATACTGCAAGCCTTGTCCCATATCCAAAACCTTTGGATCGACATGGCCGAAGTGGAAGTCTACGAAGACGACGCAAAAGGGCGCCGGCGGAAGGTAACGCAGGCGATCCAAAGCAGGCCCTTCGTTATCACCGACCGCATGGGGCAACTGCGAACCGATGGATATATCGACGTGCTAGGGTACAACCATCGTTTCATCTACCGGCCGGGCGCAGTATTTGCCCGCTTCCTCATGGGCGCCGGCCGGCAAACCGCCCTGCTTTCCGCCAAAGCGCTGCGCTTCGACCCGGAGCGCCAACGGCCCGAGAAGCGCCTAACCCGTTATCTGTCGTGGCAATGGCGGGCCCGGGCCCACAAGGGGAGCTATTTGCAGCCCTACCGCGTGAAAACGCTGCTGGAGGCCGCCGACTTGGAAGAAAACCGCCGGCGGGGCGCCCGAATTCGGGAGCGCTTGGAGCAAGCCCTTGAGCGGCTGCTCGACGAGGGCGTTATAAGCGCTTGGCAATATGACCGCTGGGACGAAGCGACCGCCGAGCAGCGCGACTGGTTCGACCAATGGCTGCAAGCGACTATCGTCGTAGAGCCGCCCGATGAAGTGTTGGACCATTACCGAACTCTGCTGCAAGAGCCGAAGGCGCTGGCGCCCAAACCGGCGGCGACCGCGGCCAACTTGGGCGAGCAGCTGCGGGCCCACAGGAAACGCCTAGGCCTTACCCAGCTGGAAGCCGCCGAGCAAATAGGGATATCGCGCAGCTATTTGGCCCGCATTGAGAACGGGAGCAGCCAACGAGTGGGGAAGGACACCCGCGAGAAGGTGCTTGCATGGCTGAATGGATAGGCGGAAGCCCGCTCTATTAGCCATAGCGCTGCGGGCCGTTCTTTCCATCCTGCGCTTGTAATGCGTGGGAACTAGCGAGCGTTGTTCACCCGTTGTTCTCAACGTGGGCCGGTTCTCGGGCCCGCGAGGTGCGGCCTTGCCTGTTCTTTGCTGTTCTCAGGCAACGGCGCGACACGCTTTTTTTAGGTGTCGCATTTTGTCTACTTCCCGCGTGGCTACCGGCACGCCGGGACTCCTAGGCGCTGTGTGTGACCGGCCCGCCGGTCTGACCGCCGGCGCCGAGAGGGGATAGGGGGGGCGCACTCTCCAACGGGGCCGAATCGGGACCGGCGGCGGCCCCGGTTTTTCCTCTGTACGAGTTTGGGAGGTTCGGCACCGGCCGCCTGGCCGCAGCTGGCCGCCAGAGACGGCCCGGGAGGCCCCGAAGTCAACGAAGACGACATATTACCTTACCTGCCCGACGAACGACCGTCAGAGAGGCTAGGAATGGCCCGGTTCTTCTGCTCACTTTGAGCAGAAGTGTCCCGCCCCTGCGCAGGCGGCGGATCTCAATAAGAAAGGTATAAAAAACCCTATGGGATGTCCCGCCCCCACGCGGGCGGTGTAGCCGTGCTCACTTTGAGCACTTGCCCGCCCCGAGGTGCCGCAAATTCGACACCCGCCCCCCCAACCGCCGCTGATTGTTTCGGCCGAGTTA
>QGSR01000381.1 GCA_003387805.1 Bacillota bacterium
GCGCAGCTCCTCGATGGCGTCCGCGATGGACTGGTACGGACTGAATCCGTCGTCCTTCCAGACGATGTCGGGCTCGACGGTACCGGGTTGGAAGTCGTACGCGTCCTTGGACCGGATGGTAATGTCCTGCCGGTGCCAAATGCCGGCCCGCACGTTGCCGTGAATGGTCAGCCGTCCATCCAGCGACCGGGAGGTGTGGCTGTCGTCCACTTCCTGGCCGAACAGCTCGTGCCACGGCGTGACGCCGCGGCCCCGGGCCGTGGTCATGGCGTCGTTGTCGCCCGCGGCCAGGCGCACGTCAAACACCGCGTCGAGGCTGGCGTCCAGGCCGATGTCCACGGCCGAGCTGTGCTTCACCGTCGCCGAGGCGTAGGGCGACGTAACCGCGGGAATCAGCGTGTTGTTGAACACGTTGGTGTTGGCCTGGCTCAGCAGCATGGACCCGCCGATGCCCATCGGGTCCGCGCCCGCGGTAACGCTCAGGTACCGGTGCGACAGCAACTTGGTGGCTTGGCCGATTCGTGCGGTGTGGCTGGCCGTGATAAGGCTGGCCGCGTGCCCCCGGGCCGCGCCCGCCGCCCCCAGCGTGCTGGTGAGCGAGCGCGTCTGCACCGCCGCGTCGGAGTGGGTTTCCACGAACAGGTCGCGCGTGCTGAACAGGAACCCGCCGTGGCCCACCGTGACCGTTCCCGTCAGGTCCGCGGTCTGGACGGCCTTGGAGTCGGGCACGTCGATCAAGCCGCCGGTCTGCAGCGCGGCCGACGGGTTGGCCAGCAGCCGCCCCGCGGCCTTGATGCGCAAAATGCCGGTGTCCCACTCGTCCTCGAAAAGATCGGGCAGCAGGCCCTCGTCGAACTCGACGTCGGGCACGAACGCGCCCAGCGGCACCAGGTTTTCCGTCAGCCACGGACCGATGACGCTGATGCGCACGCCATCGCCCAGGGTGACGTTGGTATCCTGCTTGACGTACCCTTCAATGTGCGCGGCCGACCCGTTGACGACGCCGCCCGACGCCGCGTGGACGGAACCGATGTTCCGCCGCGCCAGGTCGCTGAGAGCGGCCAGGTCGGCGTGGAAAGCCAGGATTTCCGCGCCGTCGCCGATGGTCACGTGCACGTTCGAAATCACGTTTTCGCCGGCGTAGGCGCCGCTGCCGCCGGCCACCGAGGCCTGCGTCGAGTCGGACACCGCGCCGTACGCGCTCTCGTGCCGGGCGCCGATGTCGACGGTGCCGGCCAGCACGTGCAGCCCGCCGTCGGCGCCCGCGTCCGTGCGTACCGTCGCGTTGCTGACGCTCAAGGCTTCGGCGGCCGAGCCCGCCACCACGCCGCCGCCGCCCGATTCGGCGTTGGCCGTCGTCTCGTCCTCGGCCGCGGCATACAGTTTCAGGAGCGCGGCCATGCGGTCCGCGTCCGGGCTCTCGCCCGGCCCGCCCGTCACCCGCACGTCGCCCAGCGTCGCCGACGTGACCGACGTCACCGCAGCCCGCGCCTCGTTCAGGCCCACGGCCACCGCGCCGATAACGAAACCGTTTACGTCCGCGTGCTGGCGGGTCCGGTTTTCGGCCAGGATTTGCGCCGTCCCGCTGACTTCCAGGTTCGAGTGGACGGCCGTGTGCACCGTGGCCCGCACGTCGGCGAAGCTCTCGGCCGCGCCCGCGCCCACCAGGGCGCCGCCGCCCGACGCCTGCGCGTAGGACCGGGCCGTGTGTCCGTCGGACGGTCCGCCCGCCGGACGGGCCACGCCCGCCTGCACCGCCAGGTTGCGGGCCCGGATGAGACCGTCTGCGCCCACGGACGTTTCGGCTTCGATGTCCACCTCCGCCCGGGCGCGGGAGACGCCGATGGAGAGCAGGGCGCTGACGGTGACGCCCTCCGCGGCGGCCTCGGTGCCGGGGTCGGCCTGGGCCGCGATGGTGACGTTGGCTGCCGCCGCGTCGATGGTCACGCCGCCGGCCACCTCGGCCGCGACCCGGCCTTCGTCCCGCGCTTCCGCCACCGAGCCGGAACCCGCGCCCAGCACGCCGCCTTTGGCCGCCAGCGTTTTCGCCTTAAGGGACCCGGACCGCAGCGCGGCGATGCGCACTTCGCCGCCGTCGCCGCCGGTGCGGGCGATGGTCGCGCCGGAACCGATGTCCACCGACACCGAGCCGGCTTTCTGCACCAGGGCCACCACCGCG
>QGSR01000084.1 GCA_003387805.1 Bacillota bacterium
TGCGCCCGGTTCTGCCCGGGATGGGCGACCGCCGGCCCCGCCGTGAGCAGCTGGTCCACGGTGTGCTCCGCCATGGCCCGGGTGATGTCTTCCACCGCGGCGTGCGGCAGCGCCCGCTCGGGCCACTGGGAGCCGGACGGCGGCTCGGCGTCGCCCGCGAGGAAATACGAGACGGGCTTCTCCAGGGCGTCGGCCAGGGCCTGCAGCGTGGGCAGAGACGGCGTGCGCAGGCCGCGCTCCAGGTCCGAGATGTACGGCTGGGACTTGCCGATGCGGCGCGCGAGTTCCGTGCCGGACAACCCCAGCTCCATCCTGGACTCTCGAATGCGCCGACCCAGCTCCTGCTTGAACATGGAAAATCCTCCTTCGCCGACCCGGCCGCGCTGTTGCGGGGCCGCTGGCGGCCGTTGGCCGCTGGACCACTGGCTGGTCAATGTGGAATGATTATGTAAAAGTATATCACAACTTGTCCCTGAAGGAAACACGTTCAATGTCGTAGAAGTCGATGTTCAAGCTCGGCGCTTTTCGGACGTTTCCGCGTTGGCGCTGTTTTCGTCGCACGGGAGGGAACGCGTTTGCAGCTGGTGACGCTGCCTTTGGAACGCATCCGGCAGCATCCCCGTCAGGCCCGGGGCTTGCGCAGCCTGGACAGCGTGGCGAACCTCAGCGCGTCCATCAACGATGTGGGCTTGCTGCACCCCGTCATCGTGCAGCGGGACGGCGACGGCTACCGTCTCGTCGCGGGCTACCGGCGCCTTCTGGCCGCGGCCCGTGCCGGCAAGACCGAAATTCCGGCCCTGGTGCTGTCCGGTCCGGCGGACGCCCTGCAAGTGCAGCTCGCGGAAAACCTGCAGCGGGAAGATTTGAACCCGCTGGAGCGGGCCATGGCGGTCAAGGCGTTTATGGAGGAGCAGCAGCTGTCCGTGCGGGCGGCCGCGCAAAAGCTGGGCATTCCGCGGACGACGCTGACGGACTGGCTGGACATTCTGGCCGTGGAGGAGCGCTTCCAGCGGGCGGTGGTGGACAACTTCGAGGGCGGCGACTCGCCCATGACCATCTCGCATCTGGCGGAAGCCCGGGCGCTGGCGGCCACCATGAACTCGCCGGGGCTGGCCACGGCGCTGCTGGACGCGGTGCTGGTCTACAATCTCACCAAGGCCGAGACGCGCGCGGTGGCCCGCCTGGTGCGGGAACACCGGGACCTTTCCATCCGCGACGCCGTGCGGGCGGTGCGGCCCCATCCCGATGAAGTGGGCCGGGAGGAGGAGGCCGCGGCCGAGCTGCCGCCCGATCAGCGCAACCTGGCCCAGCTGGTGCGGGCCATGGACCAGTCCGCGGCGGCCCTGAGGCGGCTGCAGCATCTCTCGTCCCGGCATCTCACCGCGGAGCAGCGGGAGCAGCTCATCGAGCGGTTCCGGCAAGTCCACGCCATGACCGGGGAAGCGCTGGAGCGGCTGACCCGCCCGGTGGAAGAACCCAAGGGCCGGGCGAAAGGGAAGCGCCGCCGCCGGGTCGTGTAGCGCCCGCTCGTTCCCCGTACTCCTCAGCATCCTTCACGTCCCGTCAACGAACAGCCGTATCATCCACGTACCGCCGCAGGCCGCGGCGTGTGCGCCCCATGTTGGCCCACCGTCCCGCCGGCCGCAGGCGCCCGGCCGGCGGTCGCCGGGCTCCCGCGCGCCCGCACCGCCGGAATCCGGCCGGTGCCGCCTTGGGAGCGGACCGGCCGGATTTGGGGTGCCGGCAGGAGTTGAGGCGACCGGCAGGGAAGCGGTGGGCCGGAGGTGCACGGCATGACGGAGCAAGCCATTCGGAAGGTCGGATTCATCGGACTGGGCATTATGGGCCGCTCCATGGCGGCCAACCTGGTGAAGGCGGGCTTTGACGTGACGGTATGGAACCGCACGGCGGCCCGCATGCAGCCGCTGCTGGAGATGGGCGCGCGGGGCGCCTCGTCGCCCCGCGCCGTCGCGGAAGCGTCCGAGGCGGTCATTACCATCGTCACCGACTCCGACGACGTGGAGCAGGTGCTGTTCGGCCCGGAGGGCGCAGCCCACGGCGCCCGGCCCGGGACGGTGGTCATCGACATGAGTACCATTTCGCCCGAAAGGACGCGGCGGATGGCGGAGCGGCTGGCGGAAAAGGACGTCCACATGCTGGACGCGCCGGTGACCGGCGGCGACGTGGGCGCCCGGGACGGCACCCTTTCCATTATGGTGGGCGGGGACGAAGGCGTTTTCCGCCGCTGCCTGCCGATTTTCGAAGCCATGGGCCGCCACATCGTGCACGTGGGGCCCAGCGGCGCGGGCCAGACGGTGAAGCTGTGCAATCAGGTCATCGTCGCGCTGAACCTGCTGGCCATGGGCGAAGGGCTGGCCTTCGCAGCCAAAGCCGGCGTGGACCTGGAGAAAATGCTGTCCGTCGTGCAGAAGGGTGCGGCGGGCTCGTGGGCGCTGGACAATCTCGCGCCCCGGGTGCTGCGGGGGGACTACGCGCCGGGCTTTATGGTGAAGCTGCAGCAGAAGGACTTGCGGCTGGCACTGGAGGCCGCGGCCGGGATGAACCTGCCCCTGCTGGGCACCAGCCTGGTGCAGCAGCTGCTGCGGAGCGTGCAGGCCTACGGCGGCGATGACGACGGCACGCAGGCCATCGTCACGGCGCTGGAGCGCGTGGGCAACTTCCGCTTGCGGGGGTCGGCCGACGAGCGACCTAGGGAGAATAAATAGAAAAACGAGACTTAAGTCCTAAAGGAATAGACTAGAGAAAATTGAAAAAATACAGCCCGGAAAACTGGGAGGCTTGATACGTTCCGACATCTGACGGGAGGGAGCGGTATGGGAGCGACCACGCCCCAGCGGGCCGTCAGCGGCTCGGCGCTGGCTGTCGGCGCCGACGCGGGAGAAGCGCTCCTGTCGCTGGACGACTTGACGTCGCTGCAGCGGCTGACGTCCTTTACGGCCCACGAAGTGCGCAATCCGCTGGCCGCCATGCGGGCCATGGTGCAGCTGGCCCTGGCCACCGACGACGACGACCGCCGCCAGGAGCTGCTGCGCAAGGTCATCTATTCCATCGACGATTTGAGCCAGTTTTTGACCGAGCTGGTGTCGCTGGCCGGCGTGCAGGAGTCCATGCTCGTACGGCTGGACGTGCGCCCCGTCATCGTGGAAGTGATGCGCTTGTTCGCGGTGCAGGCGGATCTTCTCAACGTGCGCATGACGATGCGGGTGCCCGAGGGCCTGCCGCCGGTGTGGGGCAACGCTCCCCTGCTGCGCCACGCCATCATGAACCTGGTCAAAAACTCCATGGAGGCCATGCCGCGAGGCGGCGCCCTCACCATCGCCGTGAAGCATTTGTCCGACCGCAATTCGGTCTGCATCGCCATCCGCGACACGGGCGCCGGCATTCCCGAGGAGCGGCGGACGCGGCTCTTTACGGGGGTGCCCGACGGGCGGCGGGGCGCCGGCATCGGCCTGCCCTTCGTCCACCACGTCATCACGCAGGTCCACCGCGGCACGCTGCGGTTTGAGTCCCGGGTCGGCGTGGGCACCACCTTTTATTTGGAGCTGCTGCCGGCCACCGCGCCGCTGGCGCCGGGCCGGCCGGGTTGAAAAATACTCCATTTTGTGCGATGAAACCCACGGCCCGCCATGCTACCGTAAGACCAAGCCGAGATCCTGGTCGAAGGAGGTGGTTGGCATGGCGGGCGTCGGAACGACGGCGGCGCAGCAGGCGGCCAGGCCCTTCTGGGACGTGGAGCGCCTTATCGGCCAAGTGCGCAAGAACGACCGGGGCGAAGTGATCCAGGTCCGGCACACGGAGAAAGACAACCGCACGTACGTGGACGTGCGGGTCTTTTACCCCGGCGGCGACAACCGCCTGCGCCCCGGCAAAGGCATCGCCTTGCCGGCGGATTTGGCCGACGAGGTGGCCGGCTTCATCCTGCAGGCCAGCGAATCCATCAAGAATTAGCGCTAGCGGGGTTCGGAGGGCGGCTGCTGCAGGCCCGGGCGTCGCACCAGCCGGATGACGGCCACTTCCGGCGGGCAAAACAGGCGCATGCGCAGCCCGCTGGTGCCGATGCCGCGATGGACGAACATGGGCGTGCCGCCGCGCTCCACCAGGCCGGCGGAGAACCGCCGGCCGACGCGCCGGGTGTTGGTGTGGAGGGGAAAACCGCCGGGCAGGCAAATCTGCCCACCGTGGGTGTGGCCGGCGAGGATCAAGTCCGCGCCGGCCCCTTCCGCGTCCGGGAACACGTCGGGCGAGTGGGCCAGCAGGATGACGGGCTCCCGCTCATGGCCCTGCGGAGGGGGCACCGCGGCCAGGGCCCGTTCTACGTCGGCCCGGCCGGTATGCGGGTCGTCCACGCCGACGAAGTGGAGCCGCCGGCCCCGTTCGGTCACCACGGCCGCGTCGTTGACCAGCAGCCGCACGCCGGCCCGGGCCAGGTCCCGGGCCAGCGCCTCGGTGTTCACGGGCGGGCGGTAGTCATGGTTGCCGAAGACGCCGAAAACGACCCGATCGCGCCCGATTTCCATCAGCATCGGAATCAGAGCCTGGGCGCCTATGGGGCCGCCCAGGAAGTCGCCGGTGATGGCCACCACCCGGGCGGGCAACGGCCGCAGCGCCCGCAAGAGATCTTGTTCGTACGGGCCGTAGCCGGTCAGATGCAGATCGGACAAGTGGATGATCTCGAAGCCGTCCAGTTCTTCGGGCAGATCCCGCACGGGCACCTCCACCGTGGTCAGGTGGAGCCGCCGGGTCTCCCGGCGCCCCTGAAAGGCCAGCCAGCCGGCCGCCGCGGCCAGCGCGGCGACGATGAGGGCCGTCGTCATTGACTATCAGCTCCCGGGCGGTTCACGGCCCGTCCTCCCCGCGCGTGGCCAGCCAGCGGCGGTACACCCCGTCGAAGTCCGCGGGCGGAATGCGGCTGCCGAACAGGTACTGCTCCGCAAAGGCCGACAAATCGCCGAATTCGGCCACGGACGACAACAGCCTCGCGGTATGGAACACCGCGCTCGGGTTGCGGCGCTGCTCCTCGGCGGCTTCCCGCCACATGTCCATAATGGACGCCGCGCCGGCCGACGCCTCCCGCAGCTCCACGTCCAGCAGGAAAGCCACCAGCGGGGCGCGGAACTCCAGCACGCGCTGGGAGGCGTGGGAGCGCGGAGAGGTCACCCCGGCCAGCACCAACGACGGCCATCCGGGCCCGGTGTAGTGAATGCCGGTGGCGTACAGCGTGCGCAGCGCGAGGTACATCTCATCGGCGCTCATGTAGCCCAGCTCGTGCAGCAAGAGCAGCGTCGCGTATTCGGGCAGCCCTTCGGCAAACCACGCCGCTTCGGGCAACGTGGTCACGGTGCGCTGAAGCAGCCAGTCGATGACCGTGCGGGCCGCGTGCTTGCGCCACCAGTCCAGACCGCCCAGCCCGGTCCAAAGCACCATGGTGCGGTGGCCCACGGTGTGGCCGGCGATGATCGGGTTGAGGCGCAGCGCGCCCGGGTAGCGGATGTGGAAGAACGTCACGTCGGTGAGGAACTGGCCGAATCCGGCCTCCGCCAGGGCCGCAACCATCGTGTTCAAGGACTCCGCCGCAGCTTCGGCGGGCCAGGGCATGGCCCCGGCGGTGACGACGGTGACCCGGCCGCCCGGTGTGTCTTGCGCGTCCACGGCCACCGGGCCCATCAGCAGCACCAGCCGCTCCACATCGGCCACGGGCGTGGCCCGTCCGGACGGCAGCTCGCCGATGTCGGCCGCAAAGGCCCGCCACTCCGGGGGCAAATGGACCGTGACGGTGGCCGCGCCCGCGGGCGGCGCGCCGACGGGCCGCGCCAGCGTGTCCCGGCCGGCCACGTAGGCGAAATCCCCCAGGTAGGCGGACGCGTACGGCGCTTCGGGCTGCGCGGCGGGGTTTATCAGCCCCCCGCGCAGCCGCACGGAGTAGCCGACGGTAACGGGCGTCGCGGCCGGGATGTCAATGCGTACAGCGTTGCCATCTCCGTCGCTGACGGGCGCGTCACCGCCGCGGGAGGCGGGTTCTGCGCCCTCCTCCGCCGGCACGCCGGGCGGCGCCACGACGCGGACGTCCTCCGGGGAGAGTCCCTCGGGCAGCCGCAGCTCCACCGGCCCGCCGGCGAATCCGGCCTCCGGGAAGATGGTCAGGCGCACGTCAAGCCGAGGTTCCCGGTCCAAAGGAACGATGATCTCGTAGGCGATGCCCTCGGCGGGCGCGTGCTGGGCATGGGCGGCCGGCGCGCCGGCGAGGGCCAATACGCACAGCCAGGCCGTGAACAAGAGCACGGCCGTCGCGGCCAGCCGTGACCGGCGGGTCGGGATCATGGCCGTTCCTCCCCCCGAAGCGTGTCCCTACAGTATTCTGGCTCGGGAGGACGCTCCCTGCACGATGTTGAACGATCGCGGGGCGCATGTTAAACGGCGAGGGGTTCCTGGATATTCCTGCAATGAGAACACTGCAAGGGAGACGCCGCGATGAAGATCGCTCTCATAGGTGTGCCGATGGATTTGGGCGCCAACCGGCGGGGCGTGGACATGGGGCCCAGCGCCCTGCGGTACGCGGGGCTGCAGAAAGCGCTGGCCGGGCTGGGACACTCGGTGACGGACCTGGGCGACTTGGTCGTGCCCGGGCCTGAAGCCAGCGACCCCGGTGAGCCCCGCGCCAGGTACTTGCAGAAAATCGTCGAGGTGTGCGGCCAGCTGCGGGATCGGGTGGCGGACGCAGCGCGGGCGGGCGCGCTGCCGCTGGTGCTGGGCGGCGATCACAGCCTGTCCGTGGGCACGGTCAGCGGGGTGCGGCGGGTGCACCCCGGCACGGGCGTCATCTGGCTGGACGCGCACGGGGACTTCAACACGCCCGACACGACGCCGTCGGGCAACGTGCACGGCATGTCGCTGGCGGCGCTGCTGGGGCTGGGTGCCGAGGAGCTGGTGGCGCTGATGGACGGCCGGCCGGTGCGGCCCGAGCAGGCGGTGCTCATCGGCGTACGGGACCTGGACGACGGCGAGCGGGACCTGCTGCGGCAGTCGGGCGTGCGGGTGTTCAGCATGCAGGAGGTGGACCGGCACGGGCTGCCGGCGGTCATGGAGGAGGCGCTGGCCGGGCTGCGCCGGCACGTGGACCGTATTCATCTCAGCCTGGACCTGGACGTGTTCGAGCCGGACCTGGCTCCCGGCGTCGGCACGCCGAAGCCGGGCGGCCTGACGTACCGGGAAGGGCACCTGGCCATGGAGATGATCGCCGAGGAGGGGATGCTGGTCTCCATGGAGCTGGTGGAGGTCAATCCGATCCTCGACGACGCGAACCGGACGGCGAGGCTGGCCGTGGACATGGCCCGGTCGGCGCTCGGAGCCCGCGTGTTGTAGTCATCTGTGAAAAAAGGCCGTCGGGGTGCCGTTCCGGGGGACGCTCGCTCCGACCCTCCTGGCCTCCGCTCGCTCGATGCCGAGCCGCCTGCGCTCTCCTGCTCCGGCGGCTCGGCAACGCCCCCGGAACGGCACCCCGGCCGCCTCCGCCCCCTGCTCCGGCGGCTCGCCGTCGAATCTCCGACCGTCCGGGGCCTGCGCATCTCCCTTTGTCATA
>QGSR01000085.1 GCA_003387805.1 Bacillota bacterium
TGCGGCCGGCCTCGATGCCGTCCTCGTCGTAGTCCAGCTCCTTGCCCAGCGAGCCCGTGGCGCCGTCGCCGAACGACGCGTCTACCGCGTAGTAGTCGAAGCCCAGCTCCAGGGAGCCCAGAGCGGTGCTCAGGTGGCCTTCGATGGCCGTCTCGTCACGGAACAACGCGTACGTCCAGTCATAGGCCAGGCCGCCGGTCTCGCCGTGCAGCTGCAGGGCCGCAGCCCGGTTCGCGGCGTCGGTGTAGGCGTAGCTGAAGCCGACGTTCATGCCGTCCGCCAGCGGCAGCGACGACGCGATGCCGAAGATGTTGTCGCTCGCATCGGCGCCCCGAGCAGCAACGAAACGGGTGCTCAAGTCGCCCAGCTGCGTGTCGACGACGGCGCCGCCGCGCGGGTTGCCGTACCCGTCGGCGTGCAGCACGTACTTGGAGAAGCCCTGCGTGGCCTGCGCGGCCGTGACGCCGCTGCCGAAGTACGCGCTCCGGATGACGCCCGGCGTCGTCACGCTCAGGTACAGGTTTGACAGCTTAAACTGGTCCGTAGACGCACCGAACACGTCGGAAGCCAGCTTGATGCCGCCGGTGACGACCACGTCTTCCGCCGGCTCCACCGTGGCGTTCAGCGCAACGCTGGCCTCAAAGGCGCTCTCGTCGTGAATCTTCGAGGACCGGTAGTTGCGAGGATCGCTGGGCACGCCGTTGGCCGGATCGGACGTGTGCGTCTCCTCGAAGTCGACACGGAACTCGCCGCCCAGCACCGGACGGGCCCGCAGTTCAGCCACCTGCGGCTCCACCTCGTCCAGCCGGACCAGCGCCTGCTCCGCGGTGAACAGGGCCAGGAAAGCCAGACGGTCCGCGGCCTGGGCCGCTTCCAGCGCTTCGCGGGCTTCCGCGCGCGCCATCTCGCCCTGGCGGCGCGCCTCGTTCATGGCGTCGGACGCCAGCTGATACGCTTCCTGCGCCAGGCTGTAGCTGGCAGCCGCTTCCTCGCGGGCCAGGTCCGCCTTGGCGTCGGCAATCATCGCGGCGGACTCGGCTTCGGCCGCCAGCCGCTGGGCCCGCTGCACGGCCTGACGGGCCTGCTCCACGGCCTGCACCGCAGCCGCGGCCTCTTCCAGCGCGCCGGGGCCGGCCATCTCGGCAATGGCGAGAGCCCGCTCGGCCACCTCACGGGCCTGGCGAGCCTGGGCCCGCGCATCCTCCGCGGCCAGGCGGGCGCGATAGGCACGGTCGGAAGCCTGCTCGGCGGCTTCCAAAGCCCGCTGCGTCTCTTCGGAGTAGTAAGCCATCTCGGCGATGGCCGCGCCGCGCTCGGCGATCTCCTTGGCCTCCTCGGCCAGCGCCCGGGCCTGCTGCGCCGCCAGGCGGGCCCGGTAAGCCCGTTCGGACGCCGTCTCGGCCTCGGCCAGCGCGCGCCGGGCATCCTCGGCGGCGGCGCCGGTGGCCACGCCCGCCGCGCGGGCCGCAGCCTCACCGGCGGCCTCCACGGCCTCCTCCGCGCTCATAGCGCCCAATTCAGCCTCGTCAAGACCAGCCGACATCGCGGCGATGGCCAGCGCCCGGTTGGCCACCTGGGAGGCCTCGCTGGCCTGGGAGCGAGCGCTCTCCGCGGCCAGGCGCGCCCGATACGCGCGGTCCTCGGCCCGGGCAGCCGCCTCGGCGGCCGCTTCGGCCTCGGCCTGCGCCGCGTTGGCAATGGCGATCAGCGACTCGACCTGGGCGGTCAGCGACTGGATGCGGGCGTTCATGGCCGCCAGAACCCCGGCGAGGTCCGCGGAGTCCACGCCCATCTCGGTCAGCTCCGCAGAGAACTCGTCCGCCAGAGCAGCGATGACCTCACCGGTCGCGGCGCTGATCAAGAGCGCTTCGCGGCCTTCAAGCCAGGCCACCAGCCGTTCGAGAATGCGGCTGAAGACCATGGCCATTTCGTAGCGGGTGAACGTCCGCTCACCGCTGAACGTGCCGTCCGGATACCCCTCGATCAGACCGGCCAGGCGAAGCGCCTCCACCGCTTCGTAGGCCCAGTGGTCGTGGGGAACATCCGGGAAAGGCTCCACCTGGCCGAAGGCCGGGACCGCGAAGGCCCAGACCATAAGGGCAGCCAGGGTCAGAGCCAGACCTTTCTTGCTCATTTCGTTTCCCCCTATCAATGGTCATGGATTTTCAGGTACTTCTGCAGGCGCCTCGTTCGGGCGGTCACGGAGCGGATTTCCGTTTTCCGGACGGTGAGTGTCCCAGTTTCCTCACCCGGACGCGGCATTCCCTCCGTGGACCTGCACGAGCGCCTCCCCCCAAAGCGCCTCGCCGCCGACGGGTCGTCCGACCTGACGGGGCACCTCCTTTCCTGCGGCCCGTCGTCATGGGTAAGGCCTGGGGGTGGAAAGAGGCAGAGAAACCCTGAATCCCTTGTTTCTAGACGTATCTGCGAACTCCTGCCGAAACTGTCAATTTTCGCTGTGGGATAAGAGGCTTGGCGAACACGTTTTGAAACGCGGTGCGCCGTGGGCGAAACTTCGTCGCGGCAGGACGCGGGCGCCGGGGCGGGTGCCTGCCGCGGCCGCCGCGGCCCGCTTACGCCGGCGGCTCCACCACCAGGCGAATGCGCAGCGGCCAGTCGGTGTTGAGGGTGTCCTCCGCGGCCACGGCCAGCACCAGCGCGTTGCCGCCCAGCTCCTCGATGCGGCTGAGGGTGGCCACGAACTCCGGCAGACTGACGCCTTCGGACACGAACCCGTCCTCGTCCGTCAGCATGCCCCGGGCGATGGCCTCATCGTACACCAGCTGCAGCAGGCGGAACAGCTCGTCCCGGGCCAGCCCGCCCGTGCCGTCCTCGATGCGCACCGACGCGATGACGTCGCCCTGCCGGTATATGAGCTGCTCCTCCACCAGTTCCAAATCCACCAGGAGCGGTTCGCCCACGGTGGTGTTGAAAATCGACACCACCCGCACGACCCAGCGGGAGGACGAGTCGGCCAAAACCCGCACCGTGCCCTCGAACACGCCTCCCAGCAGCTGCAGCGCGCTGGGCGGCTGCTCCCCGGGGATGCGGGCGCCCCGCTGCACGGCGATCAAGTCGGCCCGCTCCAGAAGCTCCAAGAGCTGAGCCTCCAGCCGCGCCGGCGAATCCCGCCCGTCGAACACCTGGGCCAGCACGATGTCGCCCGCGCGAAAGGCCAGCTCGCCGCCGCGCACCAAGTCCAGCTGCAGGCTGGCCGCCCGGATTTGGGCCTCTTTCACCTGAATTTCGGCTTCCATCTCGTCGATGCGGGCCTGCAGCTCCTCGATGCGCTGCTGCAGCTCCTCGCCGATCTGCTGCAGGTTGCCCACCCGCTGCAGCGTGAAGGCCAGCGTCTCCTCGGCTTCCCGCAGTTCCCGCACCGCGGCCTCGTATTCGGCGGTGATGCGCTCCAGGCGCTCCTCCGCGGCCAGCAGCTCCCGCATGGCCGCGTCTCTCTGGGCCTGCGTCTGCTCCAGCTCGCCCAGGCGCAGGTAAAGCTCCTCCGCGACGCCTTCGTACTGCATGCGGGTGGTCTGCAGCGCCTCCTGCAGCTCCCGCATGCGGAACAGCGCGGTGCGCACGTCTTCGGACGCGATGGACAGCACCGCCAGGCTGACGGCGACGATGAGAATGCCCGTGAGAATGGTGATGAGAACCGACGTGTGCTTCGGGCGCAGACCGAACAGCGTGAGGCGGCGGCGGCCGACCCGCATGCCGATCCGGTCACCCAAGTAGGCGATGATGCCGCCGATGACGGCCAGTATGAGGATGAGCCGAACACCGTACAACGGTCGTCCACCACCTAGCTGCGCCCGCCTACCGCCGGCCCGCCCTCCACATCAGGACGACGCCGGCCCCGCCCAGCACGATGTTTTGCAGCCAAGCCCCCAGCACCGGGCTGATGCGTCCGCCCTCGGCCAGGGTCGTGCTGATGGTCATCAGGATGTAGTAGGCGAAAATGACGAGAATGCTCAGGCCGAAACCAACGGACGCGGCCGAGCGGTGGGACTGCACGCCCAGGGACGCCGCCAGGAGCGCGAACACGAAACTGGCCAGCGGAATGGCGAACTTCAAATGCAGCTGCAGCACGTGCTCCCGGGTGTCATCGCCCCGCGCGTGCAGCACGGCAATGTGATCCCGCAGTTCACGAATGGTCATTTCCTCCGGACTTTTCTGCGCCTGCATCACCTGTTCGGGCCGATACCCGACGGACACCGGCTGGCGCCCATGGCGAAAGTCCACGGTCACCCCCGACTCGCCGCCGTAGTCGTGGATGACGCCGTCCTCCATAATCCACGTGTTGCCCTCCCAGACGACCCTGGCGGCGTACGTCGTGCGCTGCGGACGGCCCCTCTCCAGCTCCACGATGGTGACGTCGGACATGACCCGGGCCGCGCCGTCGTACCTGGAGGCGTAGAGAAATCCCTTTAACAGTCCGCCTTGATACTCTTTCAGTATAACATTCCGGCTCACCGTGGGCAATTGACCGCCCTGCACGTCCTCGGTGACGACGCGGCGGTACTCGTAGTTGGCCGCCGGCACGATCCATTCCTCCACCGCCAGGCTCGCGCCGCTGACCAGCAGGCCCACGGCGATGACCGGCGCGACGATGCGGTAGAAGCTGACGGCGCCCGCCTGCATGGCCACGATCTCGCTGTTGGCCGACAGCCGGCTCAGCGTCAGCAGCGCCGCCAGGAGCACCGCCATCGGAAACGTGTAGACGACAATCTCCGGCAGCCGCAGCAAGATGAGCTTGACAATGACGGCGCCCGGCGCGCCGTACTCCGCGGCCATACGCACGATCTGCACCAGATCGACGCTGAAAAAGAGCCCGGTAAACGCCAAGACGCCGAACAAGAGCGGGCCGGCCAGCTCCCGCAGGATGTACCGATCAAGCAGCGTCACAGCCGAAACCGCTCTCCCAGATAAAACTTGCGGGCCACGGGGTTTTCCGCGATCTCTTTCGAGTCGCCGTCCACGAGAATGCGGCCCTCGTGCATGATGTACGCCCGGTCCGTAATCTCCAGCGTCTCCCGCACGTTGTGGTCGGTGATGAGAAGGCCCAGGCCTTTGGCCTTCAGGTGCGCGATGATCTCCTGCAAGTCCGCGACCGCGATGGGGTCGACGCCGGCGAAGGGCTCGTCCAGCAGCAAAAAGGCCGGGTCCGCCGCCAGCGCCCGGGCGATCTCCGTGCGCCGCCGCTCGCCCCCCGAAAGCTGATAGCCGTAGCTCTTGCGCACGCCTTCGATGCGAAACTCCTGCAGCAGTTCCTCCACGCGCTCGCGGCGCCGCCCTGCGGGCACGCCCGTCGCTTCCAGAATGGCCGCCAGGTTTTGCTCCACCGTCAGCTTGCGAAAAACCGACGCCTCCTGGGCCAGGTAGCCGATGCCCAGCCGGGCCCGCTTGTACATGGGCAAACGGCTGATGTCGCGCCCGTCCAGCTCGATGCGGCCGGCGTCGCAGCGCTCCAGCCCCACGATCATGTAGAACGTCGTCGTCTTGCCGGCGCCGTTGGGTCCCAGCAGGCCGACGACCTCGCCCCGCTCCACCCGCAAGCTGACCCCGTCCACGACGCGCCGGCCGCCGAACGATTTCACCAAATCCGTCGCGACGATGCTCATGCCGTCCGGTCCTCCCCAGCGCTCCACACCGCAAACATAGCTTTGTTCGTGGACGATGATACAGGAACCTGCAGAAAATTGCTGGGGCGGCGGCGCCGCTGCGGCCGCGGCGCCGGCTTTACTTGAGACGGCGGGCGACCACCGTGAGATACTTCGGATATCCGGGCAGCGACCGGTACCCGAGGACCCGGTACCCGAAGTGCTGGTAAAAGCGGATGAGCCGGGGCAGCGCGGTGCGCACGTGGCCCCGCAGCTCGGGCACCTGGTGCCGCTCCGCCCGCTCGTGCAGCCAGTCGATGAGCCGGTGGGCCACGTGGCGGCCTTGAAACTCGGGCAGCACCGCCAGGCGCGACACGAGCCAGTAGGGCCCCCGCTTCGCGGAGTGCGCGGACGTCAGCCGGAACGTCCCCACCGGAACGTCTTCCACCAGCGCCACCGCGTAGCGGTGCCTTCGCCGCCGCATGTCCGCGGCGATGCCCTCCGGCGTCTCCTGAAACACTTGGAACGGCGGCTTGACTTTCCCGGCGTACGGTCCAAACGCTTCCATCAAGATCCGGTGCACGGCGCGCGCCTCTTTCACGCGCGCAAAGCGCACGTCCACGTCCATGCCGGCCGCCTCCCCTCGGATCCGGTCCGACCATAGACTATGGCTCGCGGCCGGCCTTCGTCCCGCGCGCCCGGAAAGGCGCGGGCAAGTACAAACCGCCCCCCGCTGACGTATTCTGGTGTACAGTCGGCCGGGATGCCGACGGAAATCAGGTGAGAGCCCGTGATGCAGCCACATGGCCGCGCCGTCGTCACGCTGCGTCCCCTGCCTCCCGGGGACGACGGCGCCCTGCGCATGTCTCCCCTGCTGTTGGAACAGCTGGGCCTTAAGCCCGGCAGCCGCGTCGTGCTGTGGGCCGGCCGGCGCCGCCTGCCCGTGCGCGTCGACCTGCTGTGGCCCCGGCCTTTGGCCGATCCGCACCCGGACCGGCACGGCGACCCTTCCCGTTCCTTCGTCGTCCGCGTCTCGCCGGAGCTGATGCACCGCGCAGCGCTGCCCCGCGGCGTGCCGCTGATGATGATGCGCAGCGGCGGCGACGTGCACGTGGGCCCGTTTGTCGGCATTTACTGCCAGCGGTATCCGGGCCCGTCCCTCTACGGCCCGCAGACGGCCTTCTTCCGGCGGCTCATCCGGCTCGGCCGCACCATGAACATGTGCGTGTACGTGTTCGAAGCCCGGGACGTGGATACCGCCCGGGGCGTCATCCACGGCGTCACGTGGGAGGAGGGCAGGGGCTGGGTCCGCCGCCGCTTTCCGCTGCCCCACGTCCTCTACGACCGGGGCATGGTCAACGGCCGCGTCATGCGCATCCAGAACTGGCTGCGCCGGCGGGGCGTCCAGCAGTTCAACGCCTGGGTCGGGTCCAAATGGTGGGTGTACCGGCAGATGGCCAAGGTTCCCGAGCTCGCGCGGTACATCCCCGAGACGGTGGTGCTGCGCCGCACCGCGGACTTGGCGGCCATGCTGCGCCGGCATGGCACGGTGTACGTCAAAGCGGCGGGCGGCGGCAAAGGCATAGGCATCTGGCTCATCACCGCCGACGGCCGCGGCGGGTGCGTCTATCGCTACACGGACGCCCGCTGCCGCATCCACGGCGGCCGCACCCGGGACTTGTCGGGCATCGTGGGCATGCTGCTCAGCCGGCCCCGGCGGCCATGGCTCATTCAGCCCAAAATCGACCTGCTCCGCCACCGGGGACGCATTTTCGACGTGCGGGTGCTGGTGCAGCGGGACGGCGAGGGCGTCCTGCGGGTGACGGGCACGGGCGCCCGGGTGGGCCGCCGTGGGAGCTTCGTTTCCAACATTTACGGCGGCGGCGACGCCCGCCGCCTGGAGCCGCTGCTTCAGGAAGAGCTCGGTCTCGATGCGGACCAGGCCGCGGCCATGCGCCGGGAGATCGAGGGCGTCGCGCTGGCCGTGGC
>QGSR01000086.1 GCA_003387805.1 Bacillota bacterium
TTACAAAAAATGTATTCGGCCGGCACCCACTATCGTCCGCCGCTGCGTGGCAAGAAACCAAAGCGTCCCATAGTGGGACGCTCCGCAACGGTTGCGTCACACTGTGGGACGCTTCCACCGTTTCGCGCCCCACTATGGGACGCTTGCCTTCGCAACTACTCCCGCCCCAGCTGTCAGTTATCCCGAAGCGTCCCTGTGCTGTACGTCGTCATTTTCGGAAACGCCTCCTAGCTGGGGCTTTACAAAAAATGTATTCGGCCGGCACCCACTATCGTCCGCCGCTGCGTGGCAAGAAACCAAAGCGTCCCATAGTGGGACGCTCCGCAACGGTTGCGTCACACTGTGGGACGCTTCCACCGTTTCGCGTCCCACTATGGGACGCTTCCGGTCTCTTGCATCCTACGTTGGGACGTTCGCTCCGAGAAACGACCAACAATCGGTTGCCTGGCCGGTCGCACCGCCGGAGCCGCCCTTGAAGCCGCGCCTGCAGCCGTACTCGGGCACGACGCCAGCGCTCGAACCTCGGTCGGTGCCGGCCCCCGCCGCCACCGCCGCCGCAATGGCTGCTGAACCCCCAAGACCTCGGCTCGGTCCTGCTCCGGCTTGCCGGTTAGAACGGCCTGGGCTCTCGGACTGCAACGGTCACGGCCCCGCCGGCGCCTTCGTTCGACGCCCCGCTGCGCCGGCCCGGACGTGCCGGGCCTAGCGGGCCGGCAGGCTCTCAGACCGCCCCCACCGCCGCGCCGGCGTTCAGCAGCGGCTTCAGGAACTGGCCCGTGTACGACCCGGGCACGGCCGCGACCTCCTCGGGCGTGCCGGTGGCCACCACCGTGCCGCCGCCGTCGCCGCCTTCGGGGCCCAAGTCGATGATGTAGTCGGCCGTCTTGATGACGTCCAGGTTGTGCTCGATGACCAGCACCGTGTCGCCCGCCTCCACCAGACGGTTCAGTACGTCCAGCAGCTTCTCGATGTCGGCGGTGTGCAGGCCCGTCGTCGGCTCGTCCAGAATGTACAGCGTCCGGCCGTTGCTGCGGCGGCTCAGCTCGGTGGCCAGCTTCACCCGCTGCGCCTCGCCGCCCGACAGCGTGGTGGCAGGCTGGCCCAGCTGGATGTAGCCCAGCCCCACGTCGTTCAGCGTCTGCAGCTTCCTGGCGATGGCCGGGTGCGCCGAGAAAAACTCCAGCGCCTCGTCCACCCGCATCTCCAAGACGTCCGCAATGTTTTTGCCCTTGTACCGCACTTCCAGTGTTTCCCGGTTGTACCGCTTGCCTTTGCACACTTCGCACGGCACGTACACGTCGGGCAAAAAGTGCATCTCGATGCGGATGATGCCGTCGCCCGCGCACGCCTCGCAGCGGCCGCCTTTGACGTTGAAGCTGAACCGGCCCGGCTTGTAGCCCCGCATGGCCGCCTCGGGCACTTGCGCAAACAACGCCCGGATGCCGTCAAACGCGCCGGTATACGTGGCCGGGTTCGACCGCGGCGTCCGCCCGATGGGCGACTGGTCGATGTCAATGACTTTGTCCAGATGCTCGATGCCGTCGATGCCGTCGTGTTCGCCCGGCCGGGCGCCCGCGCCGTGCAGCTTCTGCGCCAGCGCCTTGTACAAAATCTCGTTGACCAGCGTGCTCTTGCCCGAACCCGACACGCCGGTGACGCAGACGAACATGCCCAGCGGAATTTCCACGTCGATGTTCTTCAGGTTGTTCTCCCGGGCGCCCCGGATGCGCAGCACCTTGCCGTTGCCCCGCCGCCGGGCCGCAGGCACCCGAATCGCTCGCCGCCCGGACAAGAACTGGCCCGTCACCGAGCGGGGCTCGGCCATAATCTCCTCCAGCGTCCCGGCCGCCACCACCTGGCCGCCGTGCTTGCCGGCGCCCGGGCCGATGTCCACGATGAAATCCGCGGCCCGGATCGTATCATCGTCGTGCTCCACCACGATGACGGTGTTGCCCAGATCCCGCAAGCCCTTCAGCGCGTCCAGCAGCTTGTTGTTGTCCCGCTGGTGCAGGCCGATGCTGGGCTCGTCCAAAATGTACAGCACGCCCACCAGCTGCGAGCCGATTTGCGTGGCCAGCCGGATGCGCTGGGCCTCGCCGCCCGACAGCGTACCCGCCGCCCGGTCCAGCGTCAGGTAGTCCAGGCCCACGTTGACGAGGAAGCCCAGCCGGGCGCGGATTTCCTTCAGCACCTGGTGGGCGATGACCCGGTCCCGTTCGCTGAGCTCCAGGTTCCCGAAAAACTCCAGCGCGTCCCGGATGGACATGGCCGTCACTTCGACGATGTTCTTGCCGCCCACGGTGACGGCCAAAGACTCGGGCCGCAGTCGCCCGCCGCCGCAGGCGGTGCACGGGCGGCTGCTCATGTACTTCTCGATCTCGGCCCGGTGCCAGGCCGACGTGGACTCCCGATGGCGCCGGGTCAGCTGGGGCACCACGCCCTCAAAGGACGACTCGTACATCCGCCTCCGGCCCTGCCGGTTGACGTACTCAAACGGGTACTTGCGCGTCCCCGTGCCGTACAGAAGCACCTGGAGGTGCTCCTCCGGCAGCCGGCCCATGGGCGCGTCCATGTCGATGCCGTGCACCTGGCACACCGTCTCCAGCACCGCATGGAGCCAGCGGCTGTGGCTGCTGGCCCACGGCAGGATGCCGCCTTCCCGGATGGACAAATTCTTGTTGATGACCAAGTCCGGGTCGATCTCCATGCGCACGCCCAGGCCGTCGCACTGCGGGCACGCGCCGTAGGGGCTGTTAAAGGAAAACATGCGCGGCGACAGTTCCTCGATGCTGATGCCGCAGTCCGGGCACGCCAGCTTCTCGCTGAACAGCAGCTCCTGCGGCTCCGCGCCCTCCTGGCCCCGGCGGCCCAGCACGTGGATAAGCACCAAACCGTCGGCCCGCCGCAGCGCGGTCTCAATGGAGTCGGCCAGCCGCCCTTCGATGCCCTCCCGGACCACGATACGGTCCACGACGATCTCGATCCAGTGCTTCTTGTTCTTGTCCAGGTCGACGGGCTCCGACGCCTCCCGCATCTCGCCGTCGACCCGCACCCGCACGAACCCTTCCCGGGCGATCTCCTGCAGCAGCTTCTTGTACTCGCCCTTGCGGCCCCGCACCACCGGCGACAGCACCTGCAGGCGGGTGCCTTCGCCCAGCGCCATGACCTGGTCCACGATCTGCTCTACCGTCTGCTGCGCAATGGGCCGGCCGCAGCTGGGACAGTGCGGCTTGCCGATGCGCGCGTACAAAAGCCGCAAGTAGTCGTACACTTCCGTCACGGTGCCCACCGTGGAACGGGGGTTGCGGCTGGTGGTCTTCTGGTCGATGGAAATGGCCGGCGACAACCCTTCGATGAAATCCACGTCGGGTTTGTCCATCTGGCCGAGAAACTGGCGCGCGTACGCGGACAGCGACTCCACGTAGCGGCGCTGCCCCTCGGCGTAGATGGTGTCAAAGGCCAAAGACGACTTGCCCGACCCGGACAAGCCGGTAAACACCACCAGCTTGTCCCGCGGAATCTCCAAATCGATGTTCTTTAGGTTGTGCTGACGCGCACCGCGTATCACAAGCTTTTTCGTAGACACCGTCGTTCCCCGTTTCCTGCCGGAAAATCAGCGGCGCGGCCGCCTCAGCCGGCGACCTCCATGGTCAGGAGCAGCTCCCGCAGCTCCTTGACCTCGTCCCGCAGCTCGGCCGCCCGCTCGAAGAGCAGCTCCTCGGCCGCGGCGAACATTTCCGCCTCCAGCTCCTGAATGCGCCGGGCCAGCTCCTCCGGCGACATGGACATGACCTCCGCCCGCTTCTCGGCCGCCGCATCGTAGCGGGCCTGCTCCTCGGCGGCCCGGGTCTGCTGCACGATGTCCCGCACCGCCTTCTGCACCGTCTCGGGCGTGATGCCGTGCTTTTCGTTGTACTCCATCTGAATCCTGCGCCGGCGGTTGGTTTCGTCAATGGCCCGCCGCATGGAGTCCGTGATGGTGTCGGCGTACATGACCACCCGCCCGTGGACGTTGCGGGCCGCCCGGCCGATGGTCTGAATGAGCGACGTCTCCGACCGCAGGAAGCCTTCCTTGTCCGCGTCCAAAATCGCGACCAGCGACACTTCCGGCAAGTCCAGGCCTTCCCGCAGCAAGTTGATGCCCACGAGAATGTCGAACTCGCCCAGCCGCAGGTCCCGCAAAATCTCCACCCGCTCCAGCGCCGTGATGTCCGAGTGCAAATACCGCACCTTCATGCCCATGTCGGCCAGGTAATCGGTCAAATCCTCGGCCATCTTCTTGGTCAGCGTCGTCACCAGCACCCGCTCGCCCCGGGCGATGACTTGCCGGCACTCCTCCATCAAATCGTCGATCTGGCCCTCCACGGGCTTCACCACGACCTCCGGGTCCACCAGCCCCGTGGGCCGGATGATCTGCTCCACGATGCGCTGGCTCTTCTCCCGCTCGTACGGGCCCGGCGTGGCCGACGTAAACACCACCTGGTTCAGCCGCTCCTCGAACTCCTCGAAGGTCAGCGGCCGGTTGTCCAGCGCCGACGGCAGCCGGAAACCGTACTCCACCAGCGTTTCCTTGCGCGACCGGTCGCCGTTGTACATGGCCCGCACCTGCGGAATCGTCTGGTGCGACTCGTCGATGATCATCAAGTAGTCTTTCGGGAAATAGTCCAGCAGCGTCGCCGGCGGCTCGCCCGCGGCCCGGCCGTCCAGATGCCGCGAATAGTTCTCGACGCCCTGGCAGTACCCCACTTCCTGCAGCATTTCCAAATCGTACTTCGTCCGCTGCTCCAGCCTCTGCGCCTCCAGCAGCATGCCGTTGTCCCGGAAATACTTGAGCCGCTCGTGCAGCTCGGCCTCGATGGACTCGATGGCCCGGCGCAGCTTCTCCTCGGGCGTGATAAAGTGCGTCGCCGGGTAAATGCGGATTTCGTCCTTCTCGCCCAAAATTTCGCCGGTCAGCGCGTCCACCTCGACGATGCGCTCCACCTCGTCGCCGAAAAACTCGATGCGCACGATGTTTTCCTCGTACGCCGGCACGATTTCCACCACGTCGCCCCGCACCCGGAAGGTGCCGCGCTTGAAACCGTAGTCGTTGCGCTGGTACTGGATGCCCACCAGGCGCCGCAGCACGTTGTCCCGGTCCCGGATGTCGCCGTGCTTCAGCGACAGCTTCATGCCGACGTAGTCCTCGGGCGAGCCCAGGCCGTAGATACACGACACGCTGGCCACGATGATCACGTCCCGCCGCTCGAACAGCGCGCTGGTGGCCGCGTGCCGCAGCCGGTCGATCTCGTCGTTGATGGACGCGTCTTTCTCGATGTACGTGTCCGTCTGGGGCACGTACGCTTCAGGCTGGTAATAGTCGTAATAGCTGATGAAATAATGCACCGCGTTGTGCGGGAAAAACTCGCGGAACTCCGCGGCCAGCTGGGCCGCCAGCGTCTTGTTGTGCGCGAGGACCAGAGTCGGGCGCTGCACCCGCTCGATCACCTTGGCCATGGTATACGTCTTGCCCGTGCCGGTGGCGCCCAAAAGCGTCTGGAAGCGCAGTCCCGCCTCGATGCCCTCCACGAGCTGCTCGATGGCCTGCGGCTGATCGCCTTTCGGCGTGTAATCGGACACCAGTCGAAACCGCTGCTCCGCCACGCTCATTCCCCCTCATTGTGCACGTGTAAAGTATAGCACAAAGGGGTGGCGATCCGCACGCCCGTTCGGTGATCCTTTAGGCCGGGTCTGCCGCCGTGGTGCCGGCGGCCGCGCCCCGCCGGCCTTCCCCGGGCCGCTTCCCCGCGCCGGGCCCCGCCTCGGCCCACGACGCCGCGGTCACCTCCAGCTCCCGGCCGGCCGGCCGCACCACCACGCCTCGCGCGCCCGTGCGAAACACGCAGCCGGCGCCGCCGATGACCACGTGCACGCCGGGATGCACCCGCCGCGCCTTGAACACGCCGTCTTCGAGAATGGTGATGCGCACCTCGGTGCCCCACGGGCTGCCCGCTTCGTCCATGGTCACATGGCCCCGGCTGACCGTCGCCGCTTCGCCGCGAAAGACGCCGGATTCCACGGTGACCCCCGTGCCGGCCCACAGCCGCGAATAGAAGCAGCCGCCCCGCTGAAGGATGATTTGGCCGCTGGCCCACACCTCGGAGTTGTGCACGTGCCGGGCCACCACGTCCGCCACGGGGCCCTGGCGCTGCTCCTCGTCGAACCTCCCGGCGAAATCCCGGCACCGCCGGGCCAGTTCGGCGATTTCACCGATGTCGCGCACGAAAACGGGACCCAGCCCGGCCAGCCGATGGTGCAGCGTGGCCGTGAACTCCACGAAGGCCGCCTCCATCCACGTCGCGGCGCCGTGCTGCCCGACAAACCGCAGCACGCCCTCGACCCGCTCCACGACGCCGGGGAATTTGGTCTCCAGCAGCCGCTTCATCGCGCTCCCGCCCATCCGAACCCGCGCCGGCTTTCGGCCGCCCGGCCTTCCGCCCACGCGGACAGAAAGTTCCGCATCTCCTCCGCGGCTTGCGGCCGGCTGAAGTAGAAACCTTGGCCGAAGCACGCCAGCTCCTGCACGACGGCGGCCTGCGCCGCGGTCTCCACGCCCTCTACCGTCACGCCCAGGCCGTCTTCGTGCATGCCTTTGACGATGGTCCGCAGCATTTTGACGTCGCGGCGGCACGCGGGCACGTCCCGCAAAAACAGCCGGTCCAGCTTGACGCCGTCCAGCGGCAGCTCCTTGAGGCAGTACAGGCTCGCAAAACCGGTGCCGAAGTCGTCCAAGACCACGGACACGCCCATGCCGCGCAGTTGGTCCAGCGCGGGCCGCACTGCCGCGGGGTCGAACCGGGCCCGCTCGGCCAGCTCCAGTTTCACGTTGTTCGGCGCCAGGCCCGCCGTGTCCAGCGCGTCGGACACGTCCTGCACCACGGTCGCGGCGTCCATCAGCTGCTGGGCCTCGACGTTGACGCTGACGAACCAGTCCGGGCTGTCGTCCTCCCGCTGGATCCAGTCCGCGAGGCCCCGGCACGCTTCCTTCAGAACCCACCGCGTCAACGGCTCGATGGCCCCCGTCTCGGCGGCCAGCGAGATAAAGCGCTCCGGATACAGCAAACCGAGCCGCGGGTGCTGCCACCGCACCAGCGCCTCGAACCCGGCGATTTCCATGGTTTGCATGTCGACGATCGGCTGGCAATGCAAGCGCAGCTGCTCCTCCGTGACCACGCTGCGCAGGTCGTCGGCCAGCGGAAAGCACACCGAGTCGTGCGCCGCCCTCTCCATCGGTGCATCACTCCAAAAAACACCAGTCTGTGGCGATCCCGTTTAAATTTACAGAATCCTGGGGCGGGGCGACAGCGCGCAACGTCACGAGGTGGTGTGACTTGTGTCACCAACGGGAGGGACTCCCCAAGGGCGCCGGCCGGGACGGCGCGCCGCGGCGGCCGGCGGTGTCAGGGCCCGACCCGCACGGGCCCTGAGGCGGCGGCCTCCGCGGGCGCCGCCGCCGCCGCCGGCGCCGCGGCCGCCGGCGCCGGAACCCCCCCCGGCCGCCCCCCCGGCCCCGCCCGCGCCCCCGGCCCCG
>QGSR01000382.1 GCA_003387805.1 Bacillota bacterium
GTGCGCATCAGGCCGGCGCTCATGACGAAAATGCCGGCCACCGTCACGACCGCGGGGCTGCCGAAGCCGGCGAAGGCCTGCTCCACGGTCACCAGGCCGGTCAGGGCCAGCGCGGCGGCGACCATGACGGCCATCAGGTCCGCCCGCAGCTTCTCCGTGGCGAACAAGATCAGGGCGCCGAAGGTGATGACGGCCAAGACGAACAACTGCAAGGGCGCTGTTCCTTCCGTGGGCTCGGAGGCGCCGAGCCGTCCTTCCGGAACGGGTGCCGGGGCATAGGAGCCCGGTGCCAGCAAATTATGGCCAACCGTGGCGATGTGTGTTATGGTAGTCGGCGGAAAACGGAGGTTTTTGGCGCATGACCGTGTGGCAGGCCGTCATCCTCGGCATCGTTCAGGGCGTGACCGAGTTCTTGCCCGTCAGCAGCTCCGGGCACCTGGTCATCGCCCAGCAGCTTCTGGGCATCACGGAGCACGCGTTGACGTTTGACGTGGTGGTCCATGCGGGCAGCCTGCTGGCCATCGTCCTCGCGCTGAAAGACGAGCTGGCGCTCATGTGGGCGGGCTTCGCCGGCTTGTTCCGGGGACGGGAAGGCGATGCGGGCGGGGCCGGGCCGGCCGCCCCTGAAGGCCGGCGCTTGCTCGGACAGGTGGTCGTGGCGACCCTGCCTTTGGTCGCGGCGGGTTTGTTGTTTCGCGACCTGGTGGACGAAGCGTTTTCCTCGGCCCTGGTGCCGGTGGTGCTGTTGTTTGCCACGGGCGCGCTGCTCCTGTACGCGGACCGGGCGGCGCGGGCCGGCGCCCGGGAGGCCGCGGGGTGGTCCCACGCCCTTTGGATGGGCCTGGCCCAGGCCCTGGCCGTGCTGCCGGGCCTGTCCCGCTCCGGCGTCACCATGAGCGTGGGCATGATGAGCGGCCTGAGCCGGCAGGCCGCGGCGCGATTTTCTTTCTTGATGGCCATTCCGGCCATCGCCGGGGCCACCGTGCTGGAACTCCGGGGCCTGCTGGCCGGCCAGGCGGTGTCGGCGGCCGGCGCTGACGCCCTCATCGTCGGCGCGGCGGCCTCGGCCGTCACCAGCTACGCCGCCATTCGGCTGTTTTTGCGCTTCGTGCGGCGGGGCCGCCTGGCGCCCTTCGCGTACTACACGTGGGCGCTGGGGCTGGTCATGCTCTTCATGCTCTAGACGACGCCTCAGTTCTCCCCTACGTTCATCCGGTACCACGCGGCCGCGGCGCGGACCTCCGTATGCGTCAGCCGGTGGCCGTTGTTTTCCCAGTGCACGGACACGTCTGCGCCGGCGCCTTCCAGCAGGCCCTGCAGTTCCTCCGACTCCGCGGGCGCGCAGATGGGGTCGTTGCGCCCGGCGCCGATGAACACGGGGACGCCGCTCAAGTCCGGCAGTTCGATGCCGCGGCGGGGCACCATGGGGTGGTGGAGCACGGCGGCCCGCAGCGCCCCCGGAATGTGAAACAGCATGCTGGCCGCGATGTTGGCGCCGTTGGAGTAGCCGACGGCGACCACGCTGCTGCGATCGAATCCGTAGTGCTCCGCGGCGTCGTTGACGAACCGGTGCAGCTCATGGGTGCGGAAGACCAAGTCTTCCTCGTCGAAGACGCCCATGGCGAGGCGGCGGAAGAAGCGCGGCATGCCTCGCTCCAGCACGTTGCCGCGCACGCTGAGCACCGCCGCGGACGGGTCGATGACCTGCGCCAGCGGGAGCAGGTCGTGCTCGTTGCCGCCCGTGCCGTGCAGCAGCAGGAGCGTCGGCGCATCCTCCGCGCCGGGCTGAAAAACGTGTTTCATGTTCATGTCGGGAAACCTCCTTCCGGGCCCGAGGCCGGGCTCGCCCCGCACAGGGCTTGACGCCGTTCTCGGACCCGGCTCGATCCGGACCCGGCACCGCCCTTCCAGGCCCGGGACCGGCCTCGGTCCAGGCCGGCCGGCGGGCTCAGGCCAGGTCCTGTTCCAGGACGCGCACCTCAAAGGGCTGCAGGCTGGCCTGCAGCTGCTCCCGGTGCGGCTCCAGCCAAGGCGGCAGCATCAGCTTCTCTCCCAGCGCCTCCACCGGCTCGTCCACGGCGAAACCCGGTTCGTCGGTGGCGATTTCGAACAAGATGCCGCCCGTCTCCCGGAAGTAGATGGACGTAAAGTACTTGCGGTCCACGA
>QGSR01000087.1 GCA_003387805.1 Bacillota bacterium
GGGTTTTGCCGCCGTTATTTCACGGAGTTGGACGTCGTCTATCAATGGGGCAACAAGACGTCGAGCGGTCCCACGACCCGTTTGCCCCTGGAGGATCGTACTGTATTAAATGTACCTTTCGTTGAGTAACAGGACGTGCACGAAGCTCCCGGCGGCTACGCCGGGAGCGCCCGGCGCAGCTGCCGCAAATGGTACAGCTCGTGATAAATCAGCCGCCGCAGCACTTTGCGGGCCGACCAGCGCTCGCCGGACTCCTCATCCGGAACCGGCGTGGCCGCCCGTTCCTGGTGGCTCAGACGACGCAAGCGGCCGGCGACGCGCTCGCGAATCCAAGCCATCAATTCTTCGAGCTCTTCCGGGTACTCACCGTCTTTGGGGAACGGAAACGGCACAACCCGGGACATGTACCACCATTCCACGGTGGCCACGTGGCGAGCGATCTGTTCCACGGTGCGCGCGCCGCCGCCCGGCCGCAGCGTCAGCCGGTCCGGCTGAAACCGGCGCAGCGTGGCCAGCAGTTCCCGGCGCGATGCCGCCAGCAGACGGAGGGTCGCCTCGATCTCGTCGTCCGTGACGGGCTGCTGGTCCCACGCGAAAAACGCGGCCGTGTTTCCGTGGACGATGCTCTCGCCCACCGGCACCCGTTCGAGGATGCAAACGCCCGTTTGGTCTGCGGTACGAAGCGCCCGCGCAACCGCCGGAATGTCCCAGAGCCGGGCCAGCCCCCAGCGGGCCAGCCAGCCGTCGTACTCCGCGGCAGCGGCCGGGATGCGCCGCAGCGCTTCGTCCTCGCCGGCTGCAAACACGACGCAGCCGGGTCGCTCAGCCACCCACGCTTCCACCCGGCCCGCATCGTCCACGCCCAAGAGCACGGTTAAACAGCCGTTGGCCGCCATGTCTTCCACCGGTTCTCTCCCCATCCATCATGTTTCTAGTCGGATTCGACTTGTCCGGCGTGCCACCTGGTGCGAATCAACGCACCGGAACTTTCAGCACTTGGCCCGGCCGAAGGACGGCGCCGGGCAAGTCGTTGGCCTCCCGGATCTCGTCCACCAGCTGGCGGGTGTCGACGCCCGGCCCCGCATGCCGCCGGGCGATGTGCCACAGCGTGTCGCCGTCCCGCACGACGACTTCCTTGTATTCCTGGACTGGCGGGACCAGGGTCTTCGACGAGCCCTGGGAAATCAGCGCGAACACCGCTGACACGGATACGGCCAGGACGATGAGCAAGTAGGCGTGGCTCTTACGGGTGCGGCGGCTTTCGGTCCGGACGTGCATGGCGGCAAACCTCCCGCAGGCGAACATACGTACTGTATGGCTCTACCATAGCACCGAACACCCGTTCTTGTCAAGCCTTCGCGCCCAAATTTTCGAACGGGCGTTTGCAGAACCTACGTTTGCACCGCCGCGCGCCCGATGTTATAATGAACGCAATCCAAACATCCTTTTGGGTCAAGGGAGTGCCGAGCGGTGAATGAACTGACGCCGAGGCAGCGGCAAATTCTCGAGTTCATCAAGCGGGAAGTGCAGCAGAAGGGTTATCCGCCCTCCGTGCGCGAGATCGGGCAGGCGGTGGGCCTCAGCTCCAGTTCCACGGTGCACGGCCACCTCAACAAGCTGGAGGAGAAAGGCTACATCCGCCGGGACCCCACCAAGCCCCGGGCCATCGAGCTGCTGGACGAGGCCACGGGCACCGCCCGCTCCGAACTGGTGTACGCTCCCATCGTCGGACGCGTCACCGCCGGCGAGCCCATCCTCGCGGTGGAGAACATCGAAGCCTATTTTCCGCTGCCGAAGGGCTTCGTCAGCCACGGCCAGCTGTTTCTCCTGGAAGTGCGGGGCGACAGCATGCTGAACGCGGGTATTTTGGACGGAGACTACGTGGTGGTCCGCCAGCAGCCGGACGCGAGCAACGGCGACATCGTCGTGGCCCTCATCGGCGAAGAAGCGACGGTAAAGCGGTTCTACAAAGAAAACGGCCACATTCGCCTGCAGCCGGAAAACGACGCGTATCCGCCTATCATCGGTAAGGACATTCAGGTGCTCGGCAAAGTGGTCGGGGTGTACCGCCGTCTGCATTGACGGGTGCCGCCGGCGGCGCGCCGGCGCACGCGGCGCGCAGGGCGTCGTGAGCGCCCCGTTGAAGAGCGTCGTGCGCGTGTAGAGAGACGGGACCGGCTGCGCGAGGCGGCGTCTCGCCCGCGTTCTGCCCGCCGCACAACCGGTCCCTGACAGGCAGAGTGCGGCGACTGCTGCGTGCGCGTTGTCGCGGTGCGGTCCGGCTCCTTACGAGCTGGCCTCCAGCGATACCTGCTCGTCGGCGGAGGCCGCGATATCCTCCGCGCCGCCGGCCGTCTCGAGGCCCAGGACGGCGAAGAACATCTCCAGCGCCTGGCGCCTGCCCTTGACCGACGCCGTGTCCTCCGCAGAATCAGAAAGGGGTAGTGCGGCATGTGCCTCGACGGCATATCGGTGCGCCGCATCTACCCCTTTTTCTTCAATCAGCTGCATCAGCGTGTCGTACGTGGCCCGCCGGGCCTCGGCCTGAGCACGCCAGAAATCCGGCTCCGACGTCAGCTCGCTGGCCAGCAGGTCCTGCTTCGCCAGGCGCTTGAACCGCTTCAGCGCCTTGAGCGCGTCGGCCGCTGTGACGTTGAACATCTGGTCCCCTCCTCCTTTTTGCCGACTGGAAGACGACCGCCGTTTCCGCCATTCCCTTTCTTGCATATTTCGAGAAGCGCCCGGCGAATCCTTGTCGGTTTGTCGGATCGCGGCGCGCTTTCCACTAGTATTCAACCCGGGCTTGGGCCTATGCGGCAGAGCCCGTCACGCCTTGTAGATGGTAAGGAAATAGCGCCCGTCCTCGGCCAGGCGCAGGCCGAATATGTACCCGTCGTCTTTCAGGGACCGGTTCAGAAACGTCACCAGCCGCTGCACGTCGCCCTGCAGCGCCAGCGTGTCGCTGGCCAAAACCTGCAGCGGCTCGTGGTCCGCCCGGATTTTCGCCGGGCTGCGCGCCGGCTCCTGGGGGGCGCGTCCCTCTTTCTCCGTCATTCGTCCGTTCCTCCGCTCGGCGCCCGGCCCGCGGCGTCGGGGCTCTTGGCCAAGGTATCGATGACCCACGTTTCCACCGTCTCCAGAGCGCCGTAATTGGTCAAGTCAAACGTGATGGGCGTGACGGAAATGTAGCCGCGGCGCACGGCCACCGTGTCGATGCTCTCGTCGTCCGAATCCGCGTCCTCGATTTCCCCGGCCATCCAGTAGTACGCCTTGCCCCGGGGATCAAAGCGCCGGTGCAGCACGTCGCGGTAGCGGCGCAGTCCCAGCCGGGTGGCGCGCCAGCCCCGGATCCGGCCCGCGGGCACGTTGACGTTGAGCACGGTGCCGGCGGCCAGAGGCCTTTCCACCAGAAGGCGCGCCAGCCTCCACCCCGCCGCCGCGGCCGTCTCGTAGCGGTCCGGCGTGTAGGCGTCGTAGTCGTCCAAAGACAGCGCGATGGCCGGAAAGTCGTAGATGGCCGCCTCGATGGCGCCCGAAACCGTGCCCGAGTACATGACGTCGGTGCCCAGATTGGACCCGCGGTTGATGCCGGACAGGACGATGTCGGGCCGCGCGTCCATCAGCGCCGTGGCCACCTTGACGCAGTCCGACGGCGTGCCGTTGAGCTGAAACGCCTTGACCCCCGGGCCCATGGGCACCTCGTCCACCCGCAAAGGCTTGTGGATGGTGATGGCTTGTCCCGTCGCGCTGCGCTCCCGGTCGGGCGCCATCACCCACACCTCCGCGCCTTCGGGCCGGGCCTCCACCAGGGCCTGAATGCCGGGCGCCCGGATTCCGTCGTCGTTGGTAATCAGTACCCGCACACCATCACCCTACCGAGAAAAATCGCCGCGGCCCACGTGGACGACGCCCTCGATGGCGCCCAGCTCGTCCACCACCTGAAGCGGGTTGGTCCTGGGCGCCATGACCACCGACAGCTCCAAGGACGCGTAGCCTTCGTGCTCCGGGTCCGCGTCGATCTCCACGCCGCGGATGTCGATCTTATGTTTCGCCAGGACGCTGGACACCGCCGCGATCATGCCCGGTTTGTCCACGATGCGCATGACGATGACGTCCCGCTGCACGCCCAGCCACCGGCGCTCCACCCGGACCAGGTATTTCAACGCCAGCATGACCAGCAGCGTGGTGGCCACGGCCGCCGCGTACATGCCCGAGCCCACGGCCAGCCCGATGCCGGCCACGGTCCACAGGCTCGCGGCCGTGGTCAGGCCGCGCACGCTGCTGCCTTCCCGCAAAATGGTGCCCGCGCCGAGAAAGCCGATGCCGCTGATGACCTGCGCGGCGATGCGGCCGCCGTCGTAGCTGGGCGTCAGCACGCCGCCGCGCATGTCTAGCAGCCCGTACATAGAAACCAGCATGGCCAGCGTCGATCCCACGCAGACGAGAATGTGGGTGCGCAGCCCGGCGGGCCGGTTGAGCGTCTCGCGTTCCAGCCCGATGGCGCCGCCGAGAACGGTGGCCAGCAGCAAACGAGCGAACAGTTCCCAGTAGGTGAGTTCCACTGCCAGCAGAGCCCCCATCGGTCATCCTATGGCCGACCGGGAGGGCGGGGCATGCAGTCGGCCGACCGGACCTGATGTTCCGCAGACGTCCAAGAGAGACTAAAATTCCCGCTGGAGCTTGAGCTTAATGCGACAAAGCGCGTTGTCGATGGACTTGGTGTGGGTGCCCAGCCGCGCGGCCATCTCCTTGTAGGTAAGGCCGTTGATGTACAGCCGGAACACTTTGTACTCGAACTCGCTGAGCATCTTCTTGATCTGCCGTTGCGTGTGGTAGAGCCGCTCCCGGTCGATAACGAGCTTTTCAGGGTCGTCCACCTTGTTGTTGGTCAAAACCTCCATCAAGGTGCGGTCCCCTTCGGCGTCGTACACCGGCTTGTGCAGTGACGTGTACTGGTTCAGAGGAATGTGCTTCTGGCGCGTCGTGCCCTTGATGGCGCTGATGACGTTGCGCACGATGCACAGCTTGGCGAAGGACCAAAACGACGACGAGCCCGGGGAAAAGTCGCGAATCGCCTTATAAAGACCAATCATGCCTTCCTGCAGCAAGTCGTCGTCTTCGGCGCCCTGCAAAAAATACGGGCGGGTCCAGATGTAGACCAGCTTTTCGTACTTGCGGAGCAAGTAGTCGTACGCGTCCTCGGACCCTTCCTGCGCGACGCGGACCACCTCTTCGTCGGTCATCCGGGAAAAGTCCGCCCTCGTGTACTTTCGTGCAGCTTTGCCGCCGTCGGGCAAAGGAAGCGCGGCCATGCACACACCTCTTTCCTTCCCTGGATGCGTACGGCTTAAGTACAAACAATTCGCCGCGGGCGCGCAATCTCCTTTGTCGGTCCGCAATGCGGAAAAGACCCCGTCCCATGCTTTCGGCACCGGACGGGGTCCTAAGTACGATCGTCTTCCCCTTTGGAATTACATTTCGATTTGGATCTGGATCTCATAAACGGTACGCAGTCCCGCCTTTCTCTAGGATGCGGTCGCCTCCATTCGCTCTCCTACGACCGCCGCAGGAGGCAGTCCCCGGACGACCTCTTGGGTTTGCACCGTCGTGGCCCGAAACGCCTCGACCAAGTAGTCGGCCGCTTTCCACGGATCCACGTGGTCACCGCAAGTGAACACGTCGATGGCCGCATATCCGAGCTCCGGCCACGTGTGGATGGCCAGGTGGGATTCGGAAATGACTACCACGCCGCTGACGCCTTGCGGGCTGAATTTGTGGAACGCCACCTCCCGCACTTCCGCACCCGTCAGAAGGGCGGCGTCCACCATGATCTGCTCGACGACTTTGCGGTCGTTGAGTAGCCCCGGGTCACATCCGTACGCCTCGCACAAGATGTGACGACCCAAAGCCTGCTCCATCTCTCCGCCTCCCTAAGAAAATATCGCCTCCCCGGCTGCGCTTGTTCACTCCGCTTCGGAACGAACAATCAAGCTCAATTTTAGAAGTACGGGGACGAGAAAGTCAATAGGTTTGGGCCGCCTGCCGCAAATATCCGGCGTCCCGCAGGCGCCGCAGCACCGCCTCCAGCGCCACCTCCACGTGCACCCGGCTCAGGCCCCCCTGGACGAACACGTAGTAGGGCGGCCGCACGGGCCCGTCGGCGCTGAGCTCGATGGACGAGCCTTGCACGAAGGTGCCGCCGGCCATGACGACGGGCACGTCATAGCCGGGCACGGGGCCCGGTTCGGGCGTCACGTGGGAATCCACGGGGCCGGCGCTCTGCACCGCCGCGCAAAACTCGCGCAGGGCCGCCTCGCTGCCCAGCCGCACGGCCTGCACGATGTCGCTGCGGGGCTCGCCGGGCTTGGGCGCGACGTCGTAGCCCAGCTCGTGGAACACCCGCCCGGTCAGGATGGCGCCCCGCAGCGCCTCCGCGACGACGTGGGGCGCCTGAAACAGCCCGAAAAACATGTCCCGGCTGACGCCCAGCGTCGGGCCCAGCTTGGAGCCCAGCCCCGGCGCCGTGATGCGGTCCGCGGCCATGGCCACCAGCTCGGCCCGCCCGACGATGTAGCCGCCCGCGGGCGCGACGCCGCCGCCGGCGTTTTTGATGAGTGAGCCGGCCATGAGGTCGGCGCCGGCGTGGGTCGGCTCGAAGGGCTCCACGAACTCGCCGTAGCAGTTGTCCACGAAGCAGACCACGTCGGGCCGGGCCTTTTTCACCGCGGCCATGACCTGCCCCAGCCGCGCCACGCTCAGCGCCGGCCGCCACGAGTAGCCGCGGGAGCGCTGCAGCATCACCATGCGCGTGTTGGGCTTCAGCCGGGCCAGCACGGCGTCCACGTCCACGTCGCCGCCGTCCGTCAGCGGCGCTTCGTCGTACTCCACGCCCTGCGCGGTGAGCGCGGTGGGCCTGGGCCCGCGGATGACCTGCTGGAGCGTCTCGTACGGCGGCCCCGAGGCGGACAGCACGTGGTCGCCCGGCCGCAGCACGCCGAACAGACACGCGCTGATCGCGTGGGTGCCCGACGCGATCTGGGGCCGCACCAGCGCGGCCTCAGCGCCGAACACCCGGGCGAACAGACGTTCCAAAGTCTCCCGGCCGATGTCGTTGGCGCCGTAGCCGGTGCTGCCGGCGAAGTGCTCCTCCCCGACGCGCTCGGCCTGGAAGGCGGCCAGCACCCGGCGAAAATTGTGCCGCTCGATGTCGTCTACCGCGGCCCACTCGTCCTGCACCGCCCGCCGGGCGGCCGCGATGAGCGCGCTGAAATCGTCCCTCGCGTTCGGTTCGGTCAAAGACGGATTCCCTCCAGGTGCAGCAAGAACAGTTTGGCATCCAGCCCGCCGCCGTAGCCGCCCGGCCGGCCGCCCGCCGCGACGACGCGATGGCACGGCACCACGATGCTGACGGGATTGCGGCCCACGGCCGCGCCGACGGCCCGGGACGCGCCTGGTTTGCCCAGGGCCGCGGCCACCTCGCCGTATGTGTACGCCCGGCCGTAGGGAATGGTCAGCAGGAAGGCCCACACCGCCCGCTGAAAAGGCGG
>QGSR01000383.1 GCA_003387805.1 Bacillota bacterium
ATACGTCCTACATACGCCTCCGGGCGGTGCGGGTCCTTCATGCCGCACGACACCCGCCGGAAAGGCCACGTGTCGGTTCGTGGCCATCGGATGTGAAAGCCGGGGCCGGACGCGACACCCGTACCGTGGTCGAGTGTTGTGGGCGGACGTCTGGTACTGCACGGCGGCGTCTTGGTCTTCGTAAGCGTGAGACCGTCAGCGCCCGTTCCAGTATATGTCAATTGCCATGCATGGAGCCGAAAAAGCATTCCCGCTCCATAGGTGGCCGAAGGTCGCGTTTTCGTCGCCACCTGTGGCGATCAGCAGGACGGCGAGGGTGTTTGACTGTACATTCGGCGCAATCAGGCAATGGGCCGGCCCTCGGAATGGGCGTTTTGACCCCGTTCGGAAAACACCACTGCAATGTGGATGGTCCCAGCAAATGTCAATCACCATCCTTGGCGATGAAAACGCGATGTACCTCCATCGGTGGCGACGATTCCTGTTTTTGTCGCCATCCGTGGCGACTTGCCGAGCGCGGACCCTGACTTCGGGGGGGTTGCAGGCAGTGGGGCGCTCACCTCACACACGAAACCCGTTCGTTGTCCGTCTTCGGCGGTTCCGAATCCGCAACACCTTGTTCCATAAAATGTAAATCACCACGTATGACGATGAAAACGCAACTTGCCTCCGTAGGTGGCGACAGATCGCGTTCTTGTCACCACTGGTGACGATCTACCAGTGCGACGACGGGGACCTCGGCCGTCTCTGAACAAGCACACCAAAGACCTGGCCCGCAAAAAGCCGTCCATTGTCCGCCGTGGCAACCGCGGCCCCGCAGCCGTCGGTTCCAGCAAATGTAAATCATCATCCATGACGACGAAAACGCGAGTTGCCGCCATAGGTGGCGACAAATCACGTTCGTGTCGCCGCCTATGGCGAACTCCGCTGAGCTTCTTAGAAGGCCGCCCGCGCTGCCTACGCCACATCCAGCGTGGGAATCCGAGTCCTGCGCGTCGGCCGGCAAGCCCAGCGCCGGACCGCAACATACCGCATTATGGACGATGCGTCTAAAGCGGAAGGTTGATATAGTGAGCAAAAATCTCGAGGAGGGCTGTTCCGTGCGCGCCACATTAAACCGAGTACTGTCGCAGGAAATCTTGAAGGACCCGCGCCTGCACCGGACCACGAAACTCGTCTATCTCGGAATGCGGGCGCATCAGAAAACCACCATCAAGGGCTACGCAGCGCTGCTCGGGTTGCCCTACTCCACCGTCTTGCGTGCCGTCAAAGAGTTGAATTCGTTCGGGTGGGTCTACTATTTCCGTCGCGCCGGAGAGAAGTCGAAAATCTGGGTGCCCTGGATGCCCTTGCCGCTCGAGCGGCACCTGGCCGTCGAAGCCGAGAAGCTGGTGGACATGGCGCCCTACCGCGGGGAAAAGCTCTTGAAGATCGTCCTCGACATCATTGTCGATGATGACGATTTTGTCGACAACGCCCGGCCGGACTGGACGGCCCTGGGGCCCGGCGACATCAGCGTCGAGTTCGACCGCTTTTACCGGGAACACCTGGTGGCCATCGAGTTTCACGGGCGGCAGCACTACCAGGAGGTCGTGTTCGCCACGGGCAAGAGCGACCTGCAAAAGCAGCTGCAGCTGGACGGCCGCAAGGCCCTGGCGTGCCTGCGCCAAGGCGTCACCCTGGTGGAAATTGCCGACATCGAGCTGTCCTACGAGAAAATCGCCATGAAGCTCGAGGGCTTGCTTCCACTCATTCCGCCCCTGGTGGACCGCCCGCTGTTCCGGACCGTGGCCAACATGTGCCGCAATCACGTCAACTGGGTGGTGGAGCGGCACGCGACCGTTTGATGCTCATGAGGAATGCGCGGCGGGCCTCCGCCGAGGCAGTCAACGGTCCGCTGCTCGGGGGCCAAACGAAAAAGTCGCACGCGGCCGCTGACAAGTTTTGGATTCATTATCCCCGGGCTTTTTCAAGGCCGGCGGCCTTGCCCGGCCTCTCGGTGTGATACCATGAAAATTGAACATGCCGCGGCGCATCGAGACAGCCGCCGGCCTTCAGGTGATGCGTATGCTCCGACGTCGTCCAGTTTTCATCATCTTGTGGCTGGCCGTGGCGGCCCTGCTGCTCGGTGCGTGTGCCGCTGAGCACAGCGAAGAC
>QGSR01000384.1 GCA_003387805.1 Bacillota bacterium
GGGGGGGAATTCCGGGTTGGCCGTAAACGGGCCCGGCCGCAAAAACCCATTCCACGGCCTGGTCTACGACCGCCCGTGGGTTGTGGCGGAGGTGGGCAGGTCCGGCCGGGGCGGGGCCACGGTCACGACCCGGTTTGACGCGGCCCGGCATCCCGCCTGGAGCGACATCGCCCGCCAGTTTCCGAACCCCTTCGTGATTACCATGCGCTACACGCTGGACGGCGCCACCCTGCACAAGACGGCCGCAGTGCACAACGCCGGCGACGAGCCGTTTCCGCTGGGCCTCGGGTTTCACACGACCTTTCGTTTCCCGGAGGCGACGGCCCGCTTTGCCCTGTCGGTGACCCGCCGCTGGCGCCTGAACGAGCGGCTGCTGCCCACCGGCCAGCTGGAAGAGCTGCCCCACGACCTGCCCGGGAGCGTCGGCCTGGAGGGCGTCCCGCTGGACGACGCGTTTTTCGTGGGCGGGGGCGAGGCCGGGCTTCGCGGCGCGGCGGGGCCTGGTGGCGCCGCGCCCGGCGGGGCGGTGTCCGCGTCGGAAGTGCTCGGCGAGGCGGGACCCAGCGCGGCGGTGCTGACGTATCCGGTGTTGTCTGTGTCGCGTGACGGGGCGGCGGCCGCGCCGGGCCAGGCGACCCGCATCGAGATCCGCTACGAGGCCGACCCCAACTTCCGGCACTGGGTCGTGTACAACGCCGACGGCCGCAGCGGCTTCATCTGCCCCGAGCCCTACACGTGGATCACCAACGCGCCGAACCTGGCGTTTCCCGCCTCGCTTACCGGGTTTCAAGAACTCGGTCCGGGCGAGACGAAGGTGTTCGCTACGTCGATTACCGTGAAGCACGCACATGACGAGGCCGGGTCATCGTGAGGCGAGACCGGTCCGGAAGCCGGAACGCCGGCGCAACACCGGCGCAACACCGGCGCAACGTCGGCGCAACACCGGCGCAACGTCGGCGCAACACCGGCGCAACACCGGCGCAACGTCGGCGGAGCATCGGCGGAGGCTCGGCGGAACGTTGGCGAATCGGCGGCGGAACATTCGCGAAGCGTCGGCGGAACATCGGTAAAGGGTCGGCGGAACGTCGGCGGAACATCGAGTGACCGGAGCGACGACCCACCAGCGGGCCGATAAACATGCCGACACCCCAAAGATCGACGGATGGCCGCGGGTTTCGCCCCGCCAGCGGGTCAATGACCGGTAGGCAGGGGTTTGCGCTGGCGGTTCCGCCCCCTCTCTGCGCGCTGCCAAGCCATTGCGTAATTGCCAATTTCTTGCAGCACCTAAGACGGGCTCCAGGACCAGTTTATGCGCCGCGCACCTCTCCGAGGTGAGCTCGACCGGCAACGATCGTGACCGGCGCGAATGCCTGCGTGGGTGGCTCGCGGCAACGCCCCACCAGTGGGGCGAAAAACCCGACGACACCCCGTTTTTCGCCCTGTGTCGTCGGAGACTGGCCCATTTATGGGCCCTTCGGCCGTGGGCCCGGTTTCCGCCTTGCAAATTGCGGCGGTCTCCAGCCTGGGGCAATTGCTGCCATCGCCCCCTTTTTCTTACATGACCCAAAACGGGCTCTGCATCGATGTTTCGATCCTGGTGGGTCGTGGAGGTGAGCTCGGCCCGGGTCGGTCTGTACGCCGGCAAAGGGCCGAGACGCGCCGGCTGCCGGAACGCCCCACTGGTGGGGCGAAAAACGGGACAACGCCCCAAAATCACACCGCTGATGGCGGGGTTTGACCCATTTTTCGCCCCCGTGGCGGCGCCCGTCTCGTCGACCACGCTGTCAGGCACCGCCTGTCACCGAGTGTCATTTTCTACCAGCTTGTCCTGGTCTTGGTACCGCTTGGAACAGGCTCTGCAACGGTGTTTTGGGCACAGCGCGCCGCAGCGTCGGCCTTCACTCGATGCCGTGGGTGTGCTCCACCGGCTGAAATTCGACCCGCCGTCGCAATGCCCCGCCAGCGGGCCGAAACACGCGACAACGCCCCAAATTCCGCCTGCCGGGCGCAGAGTTTGCCCCAATACCGGGCCGCCGGCAAAGCGCGGCCGCCGCCCGCCGCCGGTCACACCTGCCAGCGCGCCGCCTCCGCAAACGACTGCTTCAGTGCCGGGTACAGCGAGCGGTAAAACGCGAAGCGCTCGGCGTAGTCCCGGGC
>QGSR01000088.1 GCA_003387805.1 Bacillota bacterium
CCCGGCGCGCGGGCCCGCGCCCCTCGCCTGGCGGAGGCGCCGCCCCCCCCCCCCGCGGGAGGCCCCCCCCGCCCACCCGCCGGCGCCGCCCGCCCGTCGCCGCCCGGCCGCCCGGCGTTCCGCCCAGCCCCGTGCTCCGTCACGCCACCACCCGCCCGTTCTCCGCGATGACCTTGTCGTCGACCATAAAGGTCGCATCCCGCATGACCATGTCCAAATGCACGTCGCACGCGTGGGTGCCGCCGTAGAACAGGTCGCTGCCCAGCGCCACGTGCACGCTGCCCGCGGCCTTCTTCTCCTCTTCGAAATCGTTGTTGCGCAGCGACATGGGGTTCAGGCCCAGGCCGATCTCGGCGATGTGGTCCGCGCCCGGCACGGTGTCCAAGATGCGCTGCAGCTGGCGCGCCCGCCGCCCGCCCTCCACCGACACCACCTTGCCGTTGCGCACCTCAATGTGGATCGGATCGTCGCCGCCGCCGATCTTGGCCACGGGGCCGTCGATGACCAGCGTGCCGTTGGCGGTGCCGGCCAGCGGCCGCTGGGAAATTTCGCCGTCGGAAAAAGCCGCTTCCTTCCCCGGCTCCCGGGCGATGCCGCACTCGACGATGACCGGGTGCCCCATGACCGGGTCCTTCGTGACGCCCGCGGTGAAGTCGGTGCCCAGCGCCGTGCGCACCGTCACCGTCGACCCCGCCGCCCACACGTCGGCCAGTTCGTGCCCTTTGCGGTTCAGCTCTTCGTAGTCCGCGAGGGCCCCGCCCCGCGTCCAGTTGTCCATGGAGCGCATCACCATGGACATGGCCCGGATGCGCTTCTGCGCCAGGAGCTCCGCGACGGTCTTCGAATACGTCGGCGCGCCCGACGATCCGTTCATGCCGATGATGACGTCGGCCGCCTGCAGCCCCGCGTCCAAAATCTTCGTCAGCTCGGTGGCCCGCTCCATGTGCCGCGACGGCATGACCGTCAGCGTGTACTCCGCGCCCACGTCCTGAATCGCGCCGGCCAGCGCCCACGCCATCTCCATCTCCGTCAGCGGGTCGGTGACCAGCAGCACCTGCTCGCCCGGCTGGATCCCGAGATGCAGCCGCACCAGCTTTTGGGCCATAGACACCGCATCGATGACACGCAACTGCCGCAACCCCCTCCCCCCTTCCAATATTGCTCAAGCCCCCCGCCCCGTCGGGCCGCCGCGCCCGGCCCGCCGGTGGCGCGGCCTTTCCGCCGGCGGCGCGGCCTGTCCGCCGGCGGCCCAGCCGCCCCGTCCACCGGCCGGCCGCGGATCCGTCCGCTTCCACGGCGGGCCGTCAGCCGGCCACCGCCGTCAGCCGGCCACCGCCTTGGGCTTGACCCGGAACGCGACCCACTGGCTCGCCCCGACGGCCGCAATGAGCGCGAGGCCCAGCAGCCAGTACTGGGCCTGCATCGTAAACATGGCGAAGGCGCCCACCAGCAGCACTGCCATCTGCCAAAGCTGCACCGGGCCGAAGAAGTAGCGCTGCAGCACGCCCGCCAGGGCCGTAATCCCGATGATGGCCGCCAGCGTGGCCGAGATGATGTTGAGCAGTCCGCCTTCCAGCAGCAGGCCTTGGTGCATCAAGAACAAGAACGGCACCGCGTACTTGGCAAACCCGAAGCGGAATCCCTCAACCCCCGTGCGGAACGGGTCCGACTGGGCGATGCCCGACGCCGCAAAGCCCGCCAGCGCCACCGGCGGCGTCACGTCGGCCAGCAGGCCGTAGTAAAACACGAACAAGTGGGCCGCCAAGAGCGGCACGCCCATGCTGACGAAGGCCGGCGCCACCAGCGTGGCCTGGATGACGTAGTTGGCCGTGGTGGGAATGCCCATGCCCAGAATAAGCGACGAAATCGCGGCCAACGGCGCCGCCAGCCACAAGCTGCCGCCCGACAGGTCCAGCACGATGGTGCTGATGCGCAGGCCCAGCCCGGTCATGGTGGTGACGCCGATGATGATGCCCGCGGCGGCGCAGATGGCGGCCACTTCCACGGTGTTGACGCCGCCGTCCCGGAACGCGAGCATGATTTGCCGCACCGTCTCCCGGGCTTCGTTCCGCACCACGCCGGCCACCAGCACGATGGCGATGGTGAACAGAATGGTCCAGAAGATGGCCCGTTCAGGCGAATAGCCCGCCATCAGGAAGTAGACCAGAGCGACCAGCGGCAGCAGGAAGTACCCGCCTTCCCGCAGCACCTGCCGCAGACGGGGCAGGTCCGGCCGCGGGATGCCCCTGAGGCCCGAAAACGCGGCCATAAAGTCCACCTGGATGAACATGGAGTAGAACGCCAGCAGCGCCGGAATGCCGGCCGCCATGGCGACACGCAAATACGGAATGCCCGTATACTCCGCCAGCAAAAAGGCGGCCGCGCCCATGACCGGCGGCGTAATCTGCCCCATGGTCGACGCCGACGCCTCGATGCCGCCGGCCACTTCCGGCTTGACGCCGATTCTCTTCATCAGCGGAATCGTAAACGTGCCCGTCGTCGTCACGTTGGCCGTGGAGCTGCCCGACAGCGTGCCCATGACCGCCGAGCCGAGGACGGCCGCCTTGGCCGGCCCGCCCCGCGTGCTGCCGGCGATGGCCATGGCCAAGTCAAGGAAGAACTTGCCGGCGCCCGTCCGCTCCAACATCGCGCCGTACAAAATGAACAGCAGCACGAACTTGGCCGACACGCCCAGCGGGATACCGAAAATGCCCTCGGTGGTCAAGTACAGAAACGGCACCGTCCGCTGCAGCGGAAAGCCGCGGTGGGCAAGCACGAGGGGCATGTAGGGCCCCACGAACGCGTAGACGAAAAACGCCCCGGCCACGATGACGATGGGCCAGCCGGTGCCCCGCCGCGCGGCCTCGAACACCACCAGGAGCATCAAGATGCCGAACGCGATGTCCGTCGTATTGTACGCGCCCGCCCGCATCGCCACGCTGTCGTAATTGACCAGAACGTACAGCGTCCCGGCCACCGTCATCGCGATGAAGACCAGCGAATAAATCAGCTTCGGCCAGGTCAGTTCCTTCTCTTTGATGACGGTGTGGATGAGAAACAGCATGACGCCAAGAAGCAAGAAGTGCAGCGCCCGGTGCTGCAACGCGAACAGCGGGTAAAAGTACGCCGCGTACAAATGGTACACCGACGCCGAAAAGCCCAGCACCGCCACGGCGGTCTTGGCCCACCGGCGGACGCTGTCCTGCGTTTGCGCGTTCACGGCCTCACCTCCAGCATGACCCGTGCGCCGTACTCAGCCAGCTCGCTCAGCGTGGTGCGGTTTTGACCGACGATGATTTCCTGCTCCACCGTGCCGGCCACCCGCAGCGGCAAGCGGCCCACGGCGCGCTCGGCTTCCACCACGACCCACCGGCCGTCCAGATACACGCCCCGGTCGGAACGAAACTCGAGCCCCGCTCCGTACCATAAATATCGCTCCAGCACCAGCACGAGACCGACCGGCGGCGCCTCGACCCGCAACAGACTTTGCACGGGCGTCTTGTCCGCCGAATGGGTGTAGGTGTACCAAATTTCGTCTCCCGCCCGCGCCGGCGCCGACCAAAGCTCCTCCCCCGTCTCCAGGTCCACGACCACGATCCGGACGGGCTCGCCCGAGCAGCAGGTGGCCGGCGGCTGCGGCTCCTCCGCCCCCGCTTCCGCCGGCGTCCCGGCCCACGACACTGCCGCCGCCGGACCCGTCGCCGCCGCGGCCGCCGCCAAGCCGGCCAGCACGAGACACAGCCAGCGGGCCGGGCCCGGCATCAGAGCCGCGGGGAATCGGGAGCGCGCCCCGCGCCCCCGATTCCGCCGGCGGCCACCGCCCTTACTCCAGCACGCCGACCTCACGGAAGTACCGCTCCGCGCCCGGATGCAGCGGAATGGGCGAGTGGATGCCGTTTTCCGGCACCAGCTGCAGCGCCACCGGATGCACGGCGTGCAGCGCCGCCGCGTTTTCGTAAATGGTCTTCACGATCTCATACGCCAAATCGTCGGGCATGGAACGATGGGCCACGATGACGTTGGAGTCGCCCAGCGCGAGCACGTCGTAGTCCACACCCCGGTACGTGCCCGCCGGGATGACCGAGCGCACGAAGTACGGATGCGCCTCGATGATCTTGTCCAGCATCTCGGGCTCCAGGGACACCAGGTCGATGTCGCGCACTTGCGCGATCTGCTCCACCGCCGCGCCCGGATAGGCGAAGTTCAGGAAGATGGCGTCCACGATGCGGTCCACCAGCGCGTCTGCGGACTCGTTTTGCGACAGGCGCGCCCGCGTCATGTCGCGGTCGGGATCAATGCCGAACGTTTCGAGAATGGCCAGCGCGATGGTCTCCGCGCCGCTGCCCGGGGCCTCGGTGGACACCCGCTTGCCGCGCAGGTCGTTGACGGACTTGATGCCCGACTCCTTCAGCACGACCAGATGCTGCGGCGCCGGGTACATCTGGAACAGCGCCACGATATCCAGCGGCTGCTCAAAGGGCGGCAGGCCGTGGTGCGCGTTGTACGCGACGCTGCCCAGCACCATGCCCATATCCGACAAGCCGTTGCCGACCAGGCGGGCGTTCTCCACCGACGCCGCGGTGGATTCGGCCGTCACGATGACGCCCGGCATATGGCGGGACAAAAGATCCGCCATCGCGCCGCCCAGCGGGAAGTACACGCCGCCGGGCCCGCCGGTGGACAGGCTCAGAAACCGCGTCTGCGCGCCCGCGGCCGCGGCGAACACGCCTACGATCAGCAAAGCGGCCAACACTACGGACAGGCTGCGAACCTTTGACTTGTGCACGCTTTCGACCTCCTGTTCAGTACTGATCCCCCGTCAGAGGCAGCAAGCGACGTTCCCGAAGGGCATTCCCCTGCGACGCATCCCCCCAATCGACGTACTCGGGACTGTCATACAGCTGCTTTTCGCGCCACAGGTCCTCGCGCCCGCGCAGCACCTCCAGGGTGCGCTGCTCATCGTGCAGGGCCACGCCCAAAATCAGCGCGTTGACCAGGCTCAGCGGCGCGACGAAGGACTCGATGAAGGAGTTGAAATCGGTCACCGCCGGCAGCGTGACGTCGGCGAACTCGGACAGCGGCGACACGGGGTTGTCCGTCAGCACGACGGTGGGAACCCCGCGGCGGTGGGCGTAGCGCAGCATGTCCGTGGCCCACCGGGTGTAGCGGGGCACGCTGATGCCGAACACCACGTCCTCGGGCCCCGCCGCGTCCAGCTGCTCCCAGTAGTCGCCCACGCCCAGGTCGATGCGAATGACCGTTTTGCCCAAATAGCGCAGCGCCGTGGTCAGCAGCACCGCCACCGCCGCCGACGTGCGCAGGCCGATGACGTAAATATGCCGGGCTTCGGCCAGCATGGCCACGGCCCGGTCAAAGTCTTCCTTGGACAGATTCTGGAACGTGCGGTTGAGATTGTTGACGTCGTTTTGCCACACGGCCTGCAGCGGATCGCCCAGCTGCCGGATGCCCTCGCGGCCGGCCTCCAAGCGCTCCACGGTGGAAAGGCGCTGCCGCAGCTCCTCCTGCAGCGCCCGCTGCAGCTCCGGGTAGCCCGCAAAGCCCACCGTGGCGGCGAAGCGCACCACCGTGGACTCGCTGACCCCCACCCTGCGGCCCAGCTCGGAAGCGGTCAAGAACGCGCACTCCTCGGGCCGGGCCATGATGTACTCGGCAATGGTGCGCTGGTTGCGGCTCATGCGCCAGTGCTGCGCCCGGAAACGGTCCACCAGCCTCAAAGAATACTCCCCTTCGCTGCGCAAATCCCACGCTTTATGAGCTATTTCATGTTTTATCGGATAACTTCCGGTTGAACTGCATCATTCTCTATTCGTGACGGAATTCCTGCACTATTTTCGCCGGGCCGGCGCCGCGCCGGCGGGCCGATGCGGCGGCGGCCGCGCCGCCAGAGCACGGGCGCCCGCCGCCACGCGCCCGGGGTCTGGAAATTTCCGCTGGGAAGGTCCAGTCCGTAGGCGAAAAGTCACCCGGACAGGCAAAGGAGGCTGGCAATCCGTGCTCATCGCACTTCGCGTCGTGTTCTACCTGCAGTTTTTGCTCGGGTTTTTCCGTTCGATCATCGTCGTGTTCGGCGTCACCGGCGGCTGGGTCAACTGGATTATGAACGAGCGCATCTGGGAAACCCACACGTCGTTGGGCATTCTCATCGCCGTGCTGGCGCTCATCGCCCTGCGGCGGCTGCCCGGCGTCGAGCAGGACGGCCTGCGCAACATGGCCCGTTTCGCGCCCATTCTTCCCCTGGTGACGGGCATGCTGCTGCTGTCCGACATGGTCAGCGCGGTCTGGTTCATCGTCCTGCACCTGCTTCTGGGCCTGACGGCCCTGGGTCTCATCGAGATGGCTTCGGCCCGCCAGCGCCGGGCGCTGGCGCGCTGACGAAAAGCCGCCAACAAGAGAGTCGGGGCACGCCCCCGACTCTTTTCGCTTCCGATGGCCCGCGCGCCGGCTCACAGCCGCTCCTGAAACCACGCCACCGTGCGGCGAATGCCTTCGTCAAAGGACACCGCCGGGCGCCAGCCGGCCCGCCGCAGTGCCGACGCGTCCACGACGCTGCGCTCCAGATCGCCGGGCCGGGGCGGCGCGGGCATGATCTCCGCGCTTTTGCCCAAAGCCGCCTCGATGGCCGCCAGCACCTGCCGGGTGGTCGTGCCCACGCCGGTGCCCACGTTGAAGGCGCCGTCCAGCTCCGCCTCGGCCGCCAGCAGGTTGGCGGCCACCACGTCGCCCACGTACACGTAATCCCGCACGCAGCCGTCATCGCCGGGATTTTTGCGTGCAAACAGCGTCACGGGCTCGCCCCGCAGCAGCCGGGACGTGAAGATGGCCACCACGCCCGCCTCGCCGAAAGGATCCTGCCGGGGGCCGTACACGTTGGCGTACCGCAGCACGGTGTACGAAAGGCCGAAGTTTTGGCGGTACACGTCCAAATAAAGCTCGAAGGCCGCTTTGCCGGCGCCGTAGGGGCTTTTCGGCTGCAAGGGCCGGCCCTCGTCGGCCGCCCGGCCGTCGGGCACCTCGCCGTACAAAGCCCCGCCGGTGGAGGCGAAGACGAACCGCTTCACGCCCGCCTCCCGGGCCGCCTCCAGCAAATGCAGGCCGCCGATGACGTTGACGTGCGCGTCCAGGAGCGGGTCGTCCACCGAAACTTTGACCGACGCCTGGGCGGCCTGGTGGAATATGTGGGTGGGCCGGAAGCGGCCCACGGCCTGCAGCACCGCGTCCCGGTCCCGCAAATCGGCTTCGAAAAACTCGGCGCCGGGCGCCACGTTTTCCCGGCGGCCGGTGGCCAGGCTGTCCAGCACCGCCACCTGCGCGCCCCGCTCCAGCAGGGCGTCGGCCAGGTGGCTGCCGATGAACCCCGCCCCGCCCGTGACCAGCGCCCGCATGGCGCCGTACACGCTCGCGTTCTGCTCGTCTCCCGCCATGGAACATGCCATCCTCCGTTCGCACCGCACCCTGGCCGGCGGGCCGGCGGGCCAGCGGGCCGCCCCGCGCCGCCTGCCGGGCATTTTCCGCCG
>QGSR01000385.1 GCA_003387805.1 Bacillota bacterium
CACCGAGCCGGACCTCGACGCCGCGAGCTACGACGACAGCCCTCGGATCGGGTGGCAAAACGCCCACGGCATCGGCCTTTCCAGGGTAGAAATTCTTGCTCCGGCTGGGGTTCTGTCCCAGCGGGTCGGGCTCCCTGTCGCCGCGACCGGAAGGCCCATTCCTGGGTCTCATTTTCGTTTTTCGCCTCAAGAACGAGGCGTGGCACGAAAATACGGCCCATCAGCAGGTCTTCGTCCGCTGCCCGCACCGAGCGCCGGCGTTGACGCCATGGGGGGCGACAGCGGCACACGGACCGGGCCCCGAAACGCCCATGGAGTCGGCTTTTCCGAGATGGCAATTCGTGCCAGGAATGGGATTTTGCGCCAGCGCGCCGCCCGGCCTGCCGCCGCGCCGACAAGCCTCACTTTTGGGTCTTGTTGTCGCCGTAAGCGTCAAGAACGAGCCTTGGACCGAAATGTAGCCCCACTAGTGGGGCATCGTCCGCGGCCCGGACCGAGCCCGGGCGCCGCGGGGCCCGCGAACCTCCAGACCGCGGCCCGGACCGAGCCCGGGCGCCGCGGGGCCCCCAAGCCTCGAGCCCGCGAGCGCCCGGGCCCGCCGGTCACGCCTCCGGCTCGATGCGCTCCATGCCGCCCATGTACGGGCGCAGCACCTCGGGGATAGTGACGGTGCCGTCGGCGTTCTGGTAGTTTTCCAGGATGGCGGCCAACGTGCGGCCTACCGCCAGCCCCGAGCCGTTGAGGGTGTGCACGTACTCGGGCCGGGACGTGGGCGTGCGCCGGAAGCGGATGTTGGCCCGCCGCGCCTGGAACGCCTCGAAGTTGCTGCACGAGGAGATCTCCACGTACCGGCCGTAGCTGGGCATCCAAACCTCAGGGTCGTACTTCTTCGCCGCCGTGAAGCCCACGTCCGCGGTGCACATCTTCACGACGCGGTAGGGCAGCTCCAGCTTCTGCAAAATGGCCTCGGCGTCGGCCACCAGCTTCTCGAGCTCGTCGTAGGACGTCTCGGGCGTGACGAACTTGACCAGCTCCACTTTGTCGAACTGGTGCTGGCGGATGAGTCCCCGGGTGTCCCGCCCGTGGGCGCCGGCCTCGGCCCGGAAGCACGCCGAGTAGGCCACATAGTAAATCGGCAGGTCGTCGATGGACAAAATTTCGTCCCGGTGCAGGTTGGTGACGGGCACTTCCGCCGTCGGGATCAGGTAGTAGTTCGTGCCCTCGACGTGGAACATGTCCTCGGTGAACTTCGGCAGCTGGCCCGTGCCGATCATGGCCGTTTCATTGGCCAGGTACGGCGGCCACACTTCCTTGTAGCCGTGCTCCTGGGTGTGCACGTCGATCATGAAGTTGATGAGGGCCCGCTCCAGGCGCGCCCCCGCGCCCCGAAACATGGCGAAGCGGGAACCGGAGATTTTCGCCGCCCGCTCGAAGTCCAGGATGCCCAGGTCGACGCCGAGGTCCCAGTGGGCCTTGGGCTCGAAATCAAACTGCCGCGGCTCGCCCCAGCGGCGCACCTCGACGTTGTCGTCTTCGCTCTCGCCGTAGGGCACCGATTCGTGCGGAATGTTGGGGATGGACAGCAGCAGCTGGTGCAGACGGGCGTCCACGTCGCGGACTTCGTCGTCCATCGCCTTGATCTTGTCGCTGACGGCCCGCATGCGCTCGATGAGCCGCTGCGCCTCCTCGGGATTTTCACCCGTGCGCTTCAGGCGCGCCACCTGCTCCGACGCCTCGTTGCGCTGCGCCTTCAGCCGCTCCGCCTCGGTGACCAGCGCCCGCCGGCGGGCGTCGAGTTCCAGCACTTCGTCAATGGGCGCGTCCTCGCCCCGGCGGCGCATGGCCTCTTTCACGACGTCAGGATTTTCCCGGATGAACTTTATATCGAGCAAAATCGCTGCCTCCCTGCTGTTGCACGGCTTGCGCGTTCTATCCTTTTACTATAGCAATCCCGCAGCCCGCCGTACAGCTTCCCTTCTTGGTCCTGCGGCCGGAAGCACGGCGCGCCGTCTCAGTCCCGCAGTCGGAAGCACGGCGCGCCGCCTCAGTCATGCAGCCCGCAGCGCAACGCGCCGCCTCAATGATGCAGCCCGCAGCACAGCGCCGCCTCCGTCCCGCAGTCCCGCAATCCGCAGTACGCCTAGCCGCCTCAGTC
>QGSR01000089.1 GCA_003387805.1 Bacillota bacterium
CACAGCCTCCCCGGCGCACGGCGGCCCGCAAGAACGCGGTTGATCTCCACTCCCCGAACCGGGATCCCCTCTCCCTTCAGAAATTTTTTCACGGCCGCGCAGCCCAGGCAGTGGGGCACCGTGTAAACCGTCACCGCCGGTTCCGTTTCTGACAATGCAATCACCGCCGTCATTATCCCACAGACGCCCTGCCGCCGTCGAGCCGGGGCACGTGCACGACCACGGCCCGCCCGGACCGCAGGGAAAAGGACGCCGTCCCCGCGACGAACTCGTTGCTGACGGTCAGCGTCGATGACGCCAGCAGGGTGGCGTCTCGCAGCGGCCAGCGCACTCCCCGGACGGTGACGCCCGATACCGCCGACGTCAGCGGAATGATGGACACCTGGTCCCCGGGCTTGCCCGGGATCTGCAGCCCGTTCCGCAGCAAATACACCCGCTGGCGCCCGTCGGTGACGTAACCGCCGAGCCCGGCGCGCGACAGCTGTTCCAGCAGGATGACGCTGCCCAGCGCGTGGTCGAACCGTCCGCCCAGACCGCCGGCGATGACCACGAAATCCGCGGCGCCCCCCTCGATGGCCCACCGCACCGCCGCCTCGCCGTCGGTCAGGTCCTTTTCCCTGGGAAGGCGGGTCACCGGCACGCCGGCCGCGGCGAGGCGCCTTTCGTCTTCCGGCGCCATGGAGTCAAAGTCGCCGATGACGTGGTCGGGCAAGACGCCTTGCGCCAGGGCGTGCCGGGCCCCGCCGTCGGCCGCGACGATGAACGCCCACTCCGCCGGTCGTATGGGAAACTCCGCCAGCGGCCCGGCCAGCAGCACCAAGCCGGGCCGGATGTGGGCCGCGGAACCGGCCGATGTTTGGACCTTCAATGTTTGTCCCTCCGACAGACGGCGCGGGGCGCCTGCACCGGCCGCGTGCACCGGCCTCCCGCACCGGCCGCCCGCAGCGGCCGAATCGCCCCCGCATCTCGCTGTCCATTATACCAATCCGCAAAAATCCCGTGGAAAAAGCCGCCGCCGCCGGCAGGGAATGCTCCCGCCGTGTCGAATTATGCATGAAATTTGCGGCATATGTCGGATGGAAGGCAACTATTCCGACTACACGCCGAAAAACAGAAAATCAGGGGGGAAGTTTCGTTGTCGAAGGTTGTCGTCCGTTCGCTTCGTGCCCGCGTGGGACTGGTGGCGGCTCTGGCCGCGCTCCTGGTCTTGACGGCGGGTGCAGGGGTATTCGCGCAGCAGACGGTCGTCATCGGCACCCTCGGTCCGCTGACGGGCGACTACGCCTCCTACGGCGTCAGCGTCGCAAACGGCGTGGAGCTGGCCGTCAACGAGGCCAACGCGTCGGGACAGTACAACTACGTCTTCCGTGTTCAGAAAGAGGACACGCGCGGTGACTCGGTCCAGGCCGTCAACGCGATCAACAAGCTGATCGAGCTGGACCGCGTGACCGCCATCGTCGGCGCCGTGCTCAGCGGCGAAACGATGACCGCGGGCCCCATCGCCCAGGACGAGGGCGTGCCGTTCATCACGCCGTCGGCCACCGCGCCGGCCGTGTCGGAGATCGGCGACTACGAGTTCCGCAACGTCATCACCGACGACAAGCAGTCCGCGCAGATGATTGACTACGTTGTCAACACGCTGGGCCTGCAGCGCATAGCGGTGCTGTACACCAACAACGACTACGGCGTCGCGCTGCGGCAGGGCGTGGAGGCCGGCGTCCGGGCCGCGGGCGCTCAGCTGGTGGCCGTCGAGTCGTTCCTGGACGGCGACAGCGACTTCACCGCGCAGCTGACCAACATCGCCGCGGCCAATCCCGAGGCGCTGTACATCGCCGGCTACTACACTGAGGCCGCGCAGATCGCCCGTCAGGCCCAGCGCATCGGCCTGAACGTGCGCATCATGGGCGCGGACGGCTTCGACTCGCCGCTTCTGGTGGAGCTGGGCGGCGACGCCGTGGAGGGCGCGCTGTTCACCTCCGGCTTCGACTCCGAGACCGATGACCCGGCGGCCCGGGCCTTCATCGAGGCGTACGAGGCGGCCTACGGCGTGAAGCCCGACATGTTCGCGGCCAACGCGTACGACTCGGCCCGCATCATCATCCAGGCCATCAACCAGGTGGGCCCGAACCGCGCGGCGGTCCGCGACGCCATCGCGGCCACGACGGACTTCCCCGGCGTCACGGGTCCGACCACGTTCCTCGAGAACGGCGACGCCGACAAGCCGCTGCTGATCTTCGAGGTTCAGAACGGCCGCTTCGTGCGGGTGCGCTAAGCCGTGACGTGACAAGCGACGGCAGCGGCGGGTGAGCCCACGGGCCGCCCGCCACGCGGGAGGGGAACGAGAGGGGCGCCGCCCGGGCGCCCCTGCGCTCCCCTCGTGCGCTTACTGCGGCAAAGGACGGGATAAGTGTGGGAGTGCTGGGGCAGCAGCTGCTCAACGGTCTCGTAACCGGCAGCGCGTACGCGCTCATCGCCTTGGGCTACACGATGGTGTACGGCGTGCTGCAGCTCATCAACTTCGCCCACGGGGAAATTTACATGGTCGGCGCGTTCGTCGGCCTTCTGCTGGTGACGGTGGTCAAACTGCCTTTTCTGGCGGCGCTGCCCTTGGCCATGCTGGCCGCGGCGCTGGTGGGCGTCACCGTGGAATTCGTCGCGTATCGCCCGCTGCGCCGTTCGTCGCGCCTCGCGGTGCTCATCAGCGCCATCGGCATGTCCATCTTCCTGCAAAACGTGGCGCTGTGGATTTTCGGTCCGGCCACCAGGAGCTTTCCGCCGCCCTTCCAAGTCAGCGTCCTGCAGATCGGCCCGCTGCGCACCAACACGCTGGCGCTGCTGACGCTGGGCGTGGCGCTGGTCATGATGGTGGGCCTGCACTACCTGGTGCGCCACACCAAAACGGGCAAGGCCATGCGCGCCGTGGCCCAGGACCGGGACACCGCGGCCTTGATGGGCATCAACGTCAACCGGACCATCGCGCTGACGTTTCTCATCGGCTCGTCGCTGGCCGCGGCCGCAGGCGTTATGGTCGGCATGCTCTTCAACGCGGTGGTGCCCACCATGGGCGTGATGCCCGGGCTCAAAGGCTTCGTCGCGGCGGTGCTGGGAGGCATCGGCAACATCCCCGGCGCCATGCTGGGCGGCATCGTCCTGGGCCTCGCGGAGACGATGGGCGTGGCGCTTTTGAGCTCGCAGTGGCGGGACGCCATCGCCTTCGCCATCCTGATTTTGGTCCTTCTTTACAAGCCTTCGGGACTGCTTGGCGCCCGCGTCGAGGAAAAGGTGTGATTTGCCTGTGCTGGACCTGGTGAACGAGGCCCTGCGCGAGTGGATTAATCCATATTACTACGGCATTTTCCTGGTCATGGGCATCAACATGATTCTGGCTATGAGCCTGAACCTGGTGACGGGCTTCACCGGGCAGCTGCACCTGGGCCACGCGGGTTTCATGGCCATCGGCGCGTACACCGCGGGCATTTTGGCCACCAAAGGCGGCGCCGCGTTTTTGCCGGCGGTGCTGGCCGGCGGCGTCGCGGCCGCCTTTTTCGGCTTCGTCGTCGGGCTGCCCACGCTGCGGCTGCGGGGCGACTATTTGGCCATCGCGACCTTGGGCTTCGGAGAAATCGTCCGCATCGCGATTTTGAACCTGGACATTACCGGCGGCGCCTTCGGCCTGCGGGGCATTCCGCGGCTGACCAACCTGCCCATCGTCATCATCGCGGTGCTCCTGACGTACGTCATTTTGCACAGCCTCATCCGCTCCCGGGTCGGGCGGGCCTTCATCGCCATTCGCGAAGACGAAGTGGCCGCGTCGGCCATGGGTATCGAGACGACCCGCATGAAAGTGACGGCCTTCGTGCTGGCGGCCTTCTTTGCCGGGGTGGCGGGCGGCCTATACGCGTTTTGGTTCCGTTTCATCAGTCCGGGCTCGTTCGGGTTCCTGCTTTCCATTGAAATTTTGAGCATGGTTGTTTTGGGCGGCCTGGGCAACCTGCTGGGCTCGGTGCTGGGCGCGGGCTTCATCACCTACTTGCCCGAGCTCTTGCGCACGTCGGTGCCGGCCGTCGCGCAGCACCGCATGGTCTTTTACGGGGCGCTGTTGGTATTGGCCATGATCGTGCGGCCCAACGGGCTGCTGGGCACCAGCTCGGAGCAGGGCTGGCTGGAGATGTGGCTGGCGCGGCGCAAAGCGAAGCACGCCGCCCGCGGGCCGGCGCGGCTGGAGGCGGCGGCTCCCGGGCAAGACGGCGCCGACGGGCGCTCCGGGGAGTGACGGACGTGGCATTGCTCGAAGTGAGCGGCTTGACCATACAGTTCGGCGGCCTGCGCGCCGTGGACGACGTGACCTTCCACGTGGACGAGGGCGAAATTTTCGCCATCATCGGCCCCAACGGCGCGGGCAAGACGACGGTGTTCAACATGCTGACGGGCATCTACAAGCCCACCGCCGGCGAAATCAAGTTTCAGGGCCGCCTCATCAACAACATGAAGGCGTACGAGGTGACGCGGCTGGGCGTGGCCCGCACCTTCCAGAACATCCGCCTGTTCGGGGAGATGCAGGTGTGGGAAAACGTGGTCGTCGGCGCCCACACCCGGCTGCGCAGCGGGCTGTTCGCCTCCGTCTTCAAGCCGCCGGGCACCCGGCGGGAGGAGCGGGCCGCCAGGGAAAAGGCGTATGAGCATTTGGCCTTCGTCGGCCTGCAAGGCTGGGAGACGCAGCGGGCTCGCAATCTGCCCTACGGCGCGCAGCGGCGGCTGGAGCTGGCCCGGGCGCTGGCGGCCGAGCCCAAGCTCATCCTGCTGGACGAGCCCGCCGCGGGCATGAACGCGCAGGAGACCGCCGAGCTGCTGGAGCTGATCCGCAAGCTGAAGGAGCGGGGCATCACCGTCATTCTGATCGAGCACGACATGAAACTGGTCATGGGCATTTCCGAGCGCATCGTCGTGCTGGACCACGGGCGCAAAATCGCGGAAGGCACGCCCGAGGAAGTCCGCCGCAACGAGGCGGTTATCACCGCGTATTTGGGGGCCGGGGCCAATGTTGGTCATTGACGGCATCGTCACGCACTACGGCCCGGTGGAGGCTTTGAAGGGCATCTCCCTGGAGGTGCAGCCGGGCGAAATCGTCACTCTCATCGGCGCCAACGGCGCGGGCAAGACGACGACGCTGCGGACGTTGTCGGGGCTGGTCCGGCCCACCCGGGGCAGCATCCAGTACGAAGGGCGGGAGCTGACCACGGCGCCGCCGGAGCGCATCGTGGAGATGGGCATCGCCCACGTGCCCGAAGGCCGGCGGGTTTTCCCCATGATGTCGGTGGTGGAAAACCTGGAGCTGGGCGCCTTCACCCGCAAAGACAAAGCGGGGATTCGGGAGGACATGGAGCGGGTGTTTGAGCTGTTTCCGCGCCTGGCCGAGCGGCGGAACCAGCTGGCAGGCACCATGTCCGGCGGCGAGCAGCAGATGCTGGCCATCGGCCGCGCGCTCATGACGCGCCCGAAGCTGCTCCTTTTGGACGAGCCGTCCATGGGCCTGGCGCCTCTCATTGTGGAAAACATTTTCGAGATCATCCAGGAAATCAACGCGCAGGGGACCACGGTGCTTCTGGTGGAGCAAAACGCCCACATGGCCTTGTCCATCGCGCACAAAGGCTACGTGATGGAAACGGGGCGCATCGTCTTGAGCGACACCTCCGCCGCGCTGATGAAAAACGAAGACGTGCGGCGGGCGTACCTGGGCGGATGACACCGCCGGTTGAAGGCCGCCCGCGCGTGGTGCTATACTGAACGCGCGGTTCGTTCATCTTGAAACGAAAAACGAAGGTTGTCCCCATGGTGCGCTTTGAGAGGGAACGGTTCGACCGGGGTCTGCTGCTGTTGGCCAAAGCCGTGGCCGTCGGCATGGCCTACGTGTCGGCCGTTCCCATTCCGGGTCTTACCTCCTCATTCGTCGCGATTTTCGGATCGCTCCTGCCGTTTGACATTATGGTCGCGTCCACGCGTCCGCCGGTGCGGCCGGCGGACTGGAAGCACTTTTTCCTCGTCCTCTGGCCGCGCGTCGTGTCGACGGCCGTCACGCTGCTCAAAGGCGTGGCCGTGGGCGGCGGGTTCGGCATTTTGGGCGCGGTGGGGCTGCCCTTCAGCGTCGGCGCGGTGCTGACGTCGGGCCTGGCCTACGTGTGGGCGTCCCGCACCCGCCACAACATTTCCACCTACGTGGCCCTCATCGGCGGGCTGTCGCTGTTCGAGCGCCTGTCGAACCTGGAAGCGGTGGAGACGTGGCCCATCGTCCGCGAAATCGCGACGGCCATTTTGGTGTCGGGCGGCGGCACGCTGCTGGGGCTGGCCCTGGGGTGGGGCGTCGGCTTCATCGTGGGCAGCGTCACCCGTCTGTTTTTGTCCCGGCCGTACCGCACGCTGCAGAGCGCGGCCTACGAGCCGCCGCTGGAGCACCGCCGCTTCAGCGACATCCTGCACCTGAGCGATCGCACCATGCTGGCGTCGGTGCGCGTGGAGGAGCAGGCGCCCGTGGCGCACCGCTCCCTGGCCGAACTGGACCTGCGGGAGCAGTGGCAGACGACGGTGCTGTCGGTGAAGCGGGGGGACGAAGAGCTGGTCATGCCCCGGGGCTCGCTGGTGCTGGAGCCGGGCGATGAACTGATCGTGCTGACCGATCGCGACTACGCCGACGCGGTGCGGCGGCAGTTCAAAGCCCCCGCGGCCGAAGCGGCCGACCCGGCTTGACCGGACCGCCGCGCCGGGGCGGGGCCGGGGCGCTGCCGCCCACGGGGCGCGTGCTCAGCGGGCCGCGGTGAAGCCCGCCGCGGCCCGCCGGCCCGCGGAGACGGCGGAGCCGGCCTGCTCGCGGCGGCGCTGCTGCAGGTAGCGGTCCATGGCCGCCGCCGCTTTTCGGCCTGCGGCGATGGCGTGCACCACGGTCAGGCTGCCGGTGACGCAGTCGCCGCCGGCGAAGACGCCGGGCCGGCTGGTTTCGCCGGTTTCTTTATTAACGACGATGCCGCCCCAGCGGTCCACCGCCAGGCCCGCCTGCTCGGGAATCAGCTCTTCCTGGCCGTAGCCGATGGCCATGATGCACGTGTCCACGGGCAGGACGTGCTCGCTGCCGGGAACGGGCACCGGCCGCGGCCGGCCCGAGTCGTCGGCTGCCTCCAGGCGCATGCGCACCAGCTCCATGGCCGTCAGGCGGCCGTTTTCGTCGCCGATAAACCGGGTGGGGTTGACGAGATAGCGGAACTGCACGCCCTCTTCTTTGGCGAACCCCACTTCGATGGCCCGGGACGGGCTCTCGGCTTCCGAGCGGCGGTAGACGATGGTCACTTCCTCGGCCCCCAGGCGGATGGCGGTGCGGGCCGCGTCCATGGCCGTGTTGCCCGCGCCGATGACGGCCACCCGGCGGGCCACGGGCGGGGGCCCGCCGGCGCCCCCCCCGGCCCACGAAGCCCGCCTGAGGGAGGCTTTTGGCGGCCAGACGCCCTT
>QGSR01000386.1 GCA_003387805.1 Bacillota bacterium
ACGATGTGCGACGACGATAGGTCGGGCCGTGGGCATGGGCTACGTGGAAAGCCGCTTCGCGGCGCCCGGGACGGCGCTGGAGATGGAAATGCGCGGGCGGCTCGTCCCGGCCCGGGTCGTCGCGGGGCGCTTTGTCGCTTAGCGCCAAGCAAACCGGTTGGTCGGTCCCGGACCTGCTCCGGTGCCATAGAAAACGTCTCGGCAAGGAGGAGGCTTTCCCGTGTACCCGGAGGACTTGCGCTACACCAAGGAGCACGAGTGGGTGCGCCTCGAAAACGGCCGGGCGCGCGTCGGGATTACGTATTACGCGCAGGATGAACTTGGCGACGTGGTGTTCGTGGACTTGCCCCGCGTGGGCACCAACGTGCAGGCGGGCGAGGCGTTCGCGGCCGTGGAGTCGGTGAAGGCGGTCTCGGACGTGTACGCACCGGTCAGCGGCCGCATCGTCGAAGTCAACGAGGAGCTGGCGGACAGGCCCGAACTCATCAATGAAGATCCGTATGGCCGCGGCTGGATTGCGGTCATTGAGATGGACAATCCGGCCGAGGCGGACGAGCTGCTGGACGCCGCGCAGTACAAGGCCCTCATCGAGGAGTAAGGCGCGGTTCCCGCGGAAGGGGGATCTGGCTTTGGCGTATTCGCCCATGACCGAAGCGGACAAGCAGGCCATGCTGTCCGTCATCGGCGTTCAGTCGGCCGACGAGCTGTTCGCCGACATCCCGGAGTCCATCCGGCTCCAGCGGCCCTTGAATCTCCCGAAAGGGATGGCCGAGGCCGAGGTGCGGCGCCACTTGGAGGCGCTGGCCGCCAGGAACGCCGACGTCACCCGTTACACGTGCTTCCTCGGCGCGGGAGCGTACGAACACTTGATTCCGGCGGCCTTAGGGCCGCTGGTCTCGCGCTCGGAGTTTTACACCTCGTATACGCCCTACCAGCCTGAAATTACGCAAGGTGTCCTCCAGGCGACGTACGAATACCAGACGCACATTGCCCAGCTGACGGGCATGGACATGGCCAACGCCAGCATTTACGACGGCGCCACGGCGCTGGCGGAAGCGTGCTTGGTCGCATGCGCCCATACGGGGCGGGAGAAGGTGCTCGTTCCGACGACGGTGCACCCCGAGTACCGGCAGGTGGTGCACACGTACTTGCGCCATCAGCGATTGCAAGTGGTCGAAGTCCCTTACGACCAGGGAGCGACGGACTTGGAGCGCCTGGCGGCGCTACTCGACGACCAGACGGCGGGGGTGGTGGTCCAGCAGCCCAACTTCTTCGGCGTTCTGGAAGACCCGCGGGCTTTTGCGCGCCTGGCGGAAAAGCACGGCGCGCTGCTGATCGCCTGCACGACGGATCCGCTAACGCTGGGACTGCTGGAGCCGCCCGGCGCGTACGGCGCTCACATCGCCGTGGGCGAAGGGCAGCCGCTGGGCAGCCCGCTCAGCTTCGGCGGCCCGTACCTCGGCTTTTTCGCCGCCCGCGATGAACTGGTGCGGCGCATTCCCGGCCGCATCGTGGGCGCGACCGTCGACCGGGACGGCAACACGGGCTACGTCCTGACGCTGCAGACCCGCGAGCAGCACATCCGCCGCGAGCGGGCCACGTCCAACATCTGCACCAACCAGGCGCTCAACGCGCTGACCGCGGCCGTCTACTTGACGCTGCTGGGCAAGCAAGGCGTGCGCGACGTCGCGTACCAGTGCCTGCAGAAAGCCCACTACGCTTATCGGCGCATCACATCGCTGCCCGGCTTTGCGCCGGCGTGGGAGCGGCCGTTCTTCCACGAGTTTGTCGTGCGCACGACGGCGGATCCGGAAGAGCTGACGCGGCGGCTGCTGGATTACCAGATTATCGGCGGCCTGCCGCTGGGACGATTCTATCCGGAGCTCGCGGACTGCATCCTCTTCTGCGTCACTGAGGCGCGCACGAAGGAAGAGATTGACCGGCTGGCGGCGGTGCTGGAGGGATTGACGTGACGAGGACCATCAGCGGCTATCACTTGCAAGGCAGCGTGCCGCTCATTTTCGAAAAAGGCGCTCCCGGCCGGCGGGCGAGGTAGCTTCCGGAGCTGGACGTGGGCCAGCGGCCCGGCGAGGAGGTGAATCCTGCAGAGGTGCCGCGCCGACAGGCGCCCGGCCCGCCGGG
>QGSR01000387.1 GCA_003387805.1 Bacillota bacterium
ACTCAGACCTGACCCTTATGATGATTGATTTCCCCGGCGAGATGTAGTACTATAATTTGTGTAGCGTGCGGCGGGGCGTGGCGCAGTTTGGTTAGCGCGCTACCTTGGGGTGGTAGAGGTCGCTGGTTCGAATCCAGTCGCCCCGACCATGCGAAAAGCCCGCCGGAACCGGGTGTCCGGCGGGCTTTTCTTTGTTCCGGCCCGGGGCCGCGACAAGGCGGGTCCGCGCGTGTCCGCGGGCGGCCGCGGCTTGGCCGTTGGCTGACAAGTCCAGGAAATCCGTGTAAAATGGAAGCCATCGACGGGGAACCCGGCGTCAGTGGAGGTAGTTGCATGTCGCAAACGGTTCTCGACGTGGATTCGGTCGTCAAGCGGTACCACCGCAAGACGGCCGTGGACGGAGTGTCGTTTTCGGTGCAGCGGGGCGAAATTCTCGGTTTCCTCGGGCCCAACGGCGCGGGGAAAACGACGACGCTGCGGATGATCATGGGCATCACCGTGCCCGACGCCGGGCGCGTCACGTTCCGCCTCGAGGGCGCGGGGGGCTCGCAGCGCGTCCCCAAGCACCGCGTCGGCTACTTGCCCGAAGAGCGGGGGCTGTACAAGGAAGCCCGAATCTTGGACGTGCTTCTGTTTCTCGCGTCCATCAAAGGCATGCCCAAGGACGAAGCCCGGCGCAAGGCCCTGGACTGGCTGGAGCGCTTCGGCCTCGGCGCGTATGCCAACGCCAAAGTCGAAGAGCTGTCCAAGGGCATGGCGCAGAAGGTGCAGTTCATCGCCGCGGTCATCCACGAACCGGACCTGGTGGTGCTGGACGAGCCCTTTTCCGGCCTGGACCCGGTGAACCAAGAGGTGTTTCGCGAAGAAATCCGCCGCCTGAAAGAGCGGGGCGCGGCGGTGCTTTTGTCCAGCCACCAGATGAACCTGGTGGAAGAGACGTGCGACCGCATCTTTCTCATCAACAACGGCCGCCGGGTGCTGTACGGCACGCTGGTGGACGTCAAGGCGCAGTACGGCGTGCACCGGGTCAACATGCTGGTGTCCGATCCCGACTGGGATTGGCGGCCGCCCGATCTGGTGGAACAGGTGAACCGCGACGGCGCCCGCTGGACGTGCCTGCTGCGCCCCGGCGTCACGCCCGGGCAGTTCATGCATTCCCTGCCGGCCGGCGCTCCGGTGGAGGAGATCTCCATCGCGCGCATCTCCCTCCACGACATCTTCGTCCGCATGGCGACGCAAGGGGAGGCGGCGTGAGATGCTCTGGAACGTGGTCCGCTGGGAAGTCATGCGCCATCTGCGCAACAAACAGTTCATCATCGGGCTCTTGATCACGCCCGTCTTGTTCGCGGTTTTCGGCGCGCTGCCCTCCGTCATCCAGCGTCTGGACCGGCCCCGCACCGCCGCGTACCTGGTCGTGGACGAGCTGCAGGCGGTGCCGTGGCTGCAAACGGCGCTGGACGGCTCGCCCGTCACCGTGGAGGCCGCCTCCGCGCCGCGCCCGGACCTGGAGGCCGCCGTGCTCGCGGGCGACGCCGACGGCTTTTTCGTGCTGGACCGGCGCTTCGTGGAGACCGGCGTGCTGGAAGTGTTCGTGGAGAAGCCGCGCCCCGTGCCCAATGCGCTGGAGGGCGCCCTGAACGGGCTGCTGCAGTCGCTGCGCATGCAGGAGCAGCAGCTGGACCCCCAGATCGTGCAGTACGTCTCGTCGCGCGCCGCCGTCATCTCGTCGGGCATCAACGCGCCGGAGGATCAAAGCGAGCGGCTCCTGGCCGGCCTGATCATGAGCGGCGTGCTGGCGTTCCTGCTGTTTTGGCTCATCATCAGCTCGGGCTCCATGCTGCTGCAAAGCGCCGTACAGGAGAAGCGGGACCGCATGGCCGAGGTGGTGCTGTCCTCCATCGGCGCCGACACGCTCATGACCGGCAAAATCATCGGCCATTTTCTGCTGGGGCTGATTCAGATCGGTTTCTGGCTGCTCATCGGCTTGTCGGTGCTCCGGTTCGCCGCCGACATCCCCGTGGGCGATTTCATCGCGTGGCCGCTGCTGGCGCCGCTGCCTCTGTTGGCGCTGTCGGGGGACTTGTTCTTAGCGGCGGCTGTGGTGGGCGGACGCGCCGCAGTCGGGGGCTTCCACGAGGCTT
>QGSR01000388.1 GCA_003387805.1 Bacillota bacterium
GGTCAGATCTTTGAGGCTGTAGTCCTCCATGTCGATCTGGATGTGCGCGCCCTTCTCCTTGGCCAGCCGGAGGATGGGGCGCAGCCGTTCCATCAGGGCGCGGTAGCTGGCGTCGGGCGCGATGGGGTCCAGCTGCGAGTAGAGGGACGTCAGCTTCACCGACACGTTGACGCGCGGCAGCGGGCCCCAGGGCGCCTCGTCCACCAGCTCGTTCTTCGGCCAGCGGGGCGCGTGTTCCGACAGCGTCTCCAGCAGCTCCAGGTAGCGGCGCTGATAGTCGTCGGCTTCCGTCTCGCTCAGGGTCGCTTCGCCCAGCACGTCCACGGTGAAGGCCAGGCCCTGCTTGTGGAAGCCTTCGACGACTTTGCTCACTTCCTCGGTGTTGGTGCCGGCGATGAAGGAGCGAGCCACCTGCTCCACGCCTTTGCGCAGCGTGCCCGCGGTGGCCCTGGCGCCCAGCTTGCCCATGCCCGCCACGCTGAGGCCGGCTTTCATGAGACCGCCGAACGGGTCCGGCTTGCCCTCGAAGTACTCCTTCAGATGCCGCACCACGTCTTCCGGATCGTCCAGCGTGGGCAGCACGTCCACGAAGCGGAACAGCTGCAGGCGCGTGTCCTCGTGTCGCATGGACCACTCCAGCAGCTGGCCCGTCCAGCGCTCGGCCCGGAAAAACGCGCCGGAGTCCTTCTTCACCCGGTCAAACAGTTCCCGCCCGATGCGCTGTGTCGACTGTTCGACTTTGGTCGGATCAACCATGGACCGTTCCTCCTTACCCTAAGCTTCCCCAGCCCACGGGGTGCCGATGGTTCCACACCGTCTCCACGAAGCGGCGGGTTTTGGCCGACAGCAGCCGGCCCAGCTCGTGCAGCCGGGCTTCGTCCGCAGCAAAGGCCGGAATGTCCACCGAGACGGCCATAAGGCGCTCGCCGTTGGCCGCGCCCGGCTTGCCGGCACGGCGGGCGTCGCCCGAGCGCGCGCCGGCGGCCGCCGCCGGGCCCGTAAACAACGCCGCCCCCACGGACCACACGCCCGGATAGCCGTCGTCTTTCGTCACCGCGTAGCCCCGCTGGCGCGTCAGCTCCAAGTCCTCCCGCAGCGCTTCGGGACTGAGAATGCGCCAGCCGTCCAGATGGTGGGGCCAGCCGCCGACCAGAAACTCCTCCAGGGCGTCGTCGTCCAGCCGGGCCATGATGGCTTTGCCCATGGCCATCACGTGCGCGGGCCAACGCTCGCCCGCGGAAACGACCACCCGCAGCCGGTCGCTGCCCTCCACCGCGGCCAGCACCACGCACTCGTGGCCGTCCAGCTCGCCCAAATACGCCGTGTGCCCGGTCTCCCGCACCAGTTCGTCCAGCAGCATCAGCGCGGCCTCCCGGGCGCCCGGCCGCCGCAAGTACCTCAGCCCCAGCTCAAACATGCGCAGCCCGACGCGGTAGCGCCGGGTGCGCGCATTCTGCTCCAGGTATCCGCCCGCGACCAAGGGCGTGACGACCCGGGACACGACGCTTTTGGCCAGCCCCGTCATCTCGCTGAGTTCGGTGATGCCCAGCTCCATGTCGCCGCCGGCCGCGGCGAACGCGTCGAGAATCATCACCGCCCGGGCCACGGACTGGTTGGACTGCCCTGTTTCCTTCGACTCCGTCATCCCCTGACTGCCCACCGTAGGCATAGTTTCGCCGGCGCCCCGGCCGCCGAAGGCCCAGCCTTGGCCGGGCATGCGCGGCGCTCGTTCGCATTGGCTTCGCCGCAGAGCCCACGTGGTTCCGATTTGCGGAACAACGTTCTGCTTTGCGGTTCGCGGGAACAATTCGACCGCCGAGGCGATGATCCTTCTTTCGCGCGAGAAAAAGATGAGAAAGTCGTCTTGCGGGGCCACGAGCGCGGGAATGAGCGGTCCGGCGCCATCGGTCCTACCGGACATAAATCGGATTGGCGAACACCCAAGGCCGCGTCCCGCGCCGGCCAGGCAGGTGCGCTTCCACCCGGTACACCCCGGGCTCGCGGACGGCGCAGTCGAGGCGGCCGGACTCCGCGCGGGCCACGGTGCCGGCGGGCCGGGGCAGCGTCAAAACGCACGGGGAGGGCGGCCGGGCCCGCCACAACACCCCCCCCCGCGGCCCCTGGCCCCCGCCCCCG
>QGSR01000389.1 GCA_003387805.1 Bacillota bacterium
GCTCCAATCTGCCCTCCCGGTCCGCGACGCCGATAATCCGGGCCGGCGTGGCCGAGGCCATCGTCACCGCCTCGGGCAGGGGCACGCCGACGGTGCGCACCAGGAACCGCACCGCCTCCCCCATGGTCAGCAGGCTCCCCGCGATGGTGTCCGGGCTGGCGGCAAGGCGCGCTTTGCCCCCTTGCACCAGCACGTCGAGGTCGCCCAGCTTGTACACGCCGTCCGGCAAGCCGCGAGCCCGCATACAGTCCGTCACCAGCGCGGTTCGCTGCGGGCCTTTGCAGGCCACGGCCAGGGCCAGGGCCGCCGGGTGGACGTGCTCTCCGTCCGCGATGAGCTCCACCGTCACCTCCGCGTGGGCCAACGCCGCGCCCACCACGCCGGGCTCACGGTGGTGCAAGCCCCGCATCGCGTTGAAGAGATGCGTCGCATGGCGGGCGCCCGCGGCGATGCCGGCGGCCGCTTCCTCGTACGTCGCGTCCGAATGACCGATGGAAACGACGACGCCCCGCTCCGCCAGCCAGCGGATGGCGTCGACCGCGCCGGGCAGCTCGGGCGCCAGCGTCACCAGGCGCCACGTGCCGCCGGCCGCTGCGAACAGCTCCTCCAGCTCCTCCGGTGCGGGCGGCCGCATGTGCGCCGTATTTTGCGCACCGGCCCGCTTGGGGCTGACGTACGGCCCCTCCAGATGCAAGCCGAGCACTTGCGCTCCGCCCGTCCACCGGCCGACGGCCTCGCGCACCGCCGCAGCCACCTCCAGCAGCCGGTCGTGCGGCGCCGTCACCGTCGTGGCGAGGAACGCCGTCGTGCCGTATTGCGCGTGGCAGCGGGCCACGGCGCACAAGGCGTCAAAGGTTGCGTCCATCGTGTCTCCGCCGCCGCCGCCGTGGACGTGAAGGTCGATAAAGCCCGGAACGATCCAGCCGCCTCGCGCGTCAACGAGCACCGCTCCGGCGTCGTTGCCGCGCCACGCACTGGCAGGCCCGGCGAACAAAATACGGCCGCCGTCAATCACGACGGCGCCGTCGTCCACGATGCCGGCCGGAGTCAGCAGCCGACCGCCGCGGATCACCGTACGGCGGATCGCACCGAATGTTGCCAAGTTTTCACTCATCGTCATTCGATTCCTTCCAAAATTCGAACTACGTGCAGGCGGCTCGGGTACCCGAGCACCACCACCTGCAAGCCGCCGTCGCCGAAAAAGTCGCCGGCCGCGGCCGATGCGACCGCCCAGCCTAGCGGCACCGATTCGCCCACCAGCTGCAAGCCGCCGTCGTAGCGATATACGCTGACCCGGCCGCGATCATCCGCGGCCACCAGCAAGCGGCCGCCCTCCGCGGTGGCCAGGCCGAAGACGGGCGCCGGCCGGAACGGCTGGGCCAGAACGCGCCGGTACGCCCCGTCTTGCCACGTCCACAACTGCACCTCGCCGGGGTTCCTAGCCGCGCCGACGTCCGCGACGATATCGAAAAACCCGCTGCCCGTCAGGTTCCCGCCCGCCAGCGAGCGGATCCGGCCCATGGCCTCCGTCTCCCACAGGGGCCGGAAGCGTCCGGCCAGCCAGCCCAGCAGCTCTACGCCTTTTTGCGGTGTGTAGACCGCATCCACCGAGTGGTGGCGCGCAACGGCGATCAGATCATATGGATGGTCCGGATGCCGGACGACCCCGATCTCCTCGGGCGCGCCGACGCCGGGCTGTTCGTGCACGAGGGCGAACGTCGTCCCGTTCCACTGAAACAGGCGCAAGCGCGACTCCGTCAAGACCGCGATCTGCGCGACGCCCGCGCCGGTGAAGTCGCCGGCCGCGATGGCAACGTGGCTGGCCTGCTCCCACAAGTTGGGGCTGCGCCAGACGGGCGCGAACTCCTCCCCGTTCCAATACAGGACATACACGTACGCTTCGTTGGTTTCGTAATTGCGGCCGGAAACGGCCAAGCCCGTGCGCCCGTCGCCGAGAAAGTCACCGGCTTGGGCCTGCAGGAGAACCTGAAGCAGGAACGACTCGCGGCGGTGCACTTCCGGAAACTCGGCAGCCACGGCCGGCCACGCGGCCCGCGCCGCGGCCAGCCAAACCCACGCCAAGGCGCGCCCAAACCGCCAGTACGCCGCCCGCGCCCGCCCCCGGCCCGCCAACC
>QGSR01000390.1 GCA_003387805.1 Bacillota bacterium
CTGAGCCGGCCTGGCCTCCCGAGTGCGCACACCGCCGCCCGGCCGTACGTCGGCGACCCGGGCTGGGACCCGGGGCCCGCCTCGGGACCTGCTGGGCTGCGCCGGCTGGTGCGGGAGCCGCTCCGCCCTCCATGGCTCCACGGCTCGCGCTGCGCCCCCGTGGGCACACCCCCTGGCCCGCCTTATGGCCACGACATGGGCCTGCCCGGGGACCGTGGCCGCGGGGTCAGGAGGCGGAGCCCCGGTACTCCGGGGGCGGGTCGAAGCCGAAGTGTCGGCAGAGGGCCCGCACGTCCCGGAAGTCTTTGCGCCGGGGCGGATAACCGGTACGGAATCTGTCGGGTTTGGGCACGGGGCGGAAGCCCTCGCGTGCCAGGACGGCGAGCAGACGGTCCAGAAGGCGGGCTTCCAGCGCAATATCCAGGTCTTCGTGTTCGCGTGTCCGGCGGCCCAGCGGTGTCTTCCCTTCAAACCCCGCCTAGAGGCCGGCCCGGCCCCTGCCGGCCGAGAGGGGCAGGAACAGGCCCCAAAGAATGGAATTAACGCGGAAGCGAACGGTGCCGCTCATCCGGCGGGAGCGCTCCGCGCGACCGCCGCAGCCAAGGGGCGGCGGGCCGGAGTCCGGTGCCGGGCGAGAAGGGGAACGTACATGGAGAAAGGGGAGGCGGGCGGATGGGTCGATCGGTGTCGCTGGGGCTGGCGCTGCGGTACGGCACGGGGTACATCGGCATCGCCATCGTCACGCAGACGATGGTGCTTTGGCTGACGTATTTTTACGCGCCGCCGCCGGAGTCGGGGCTTCCCCAGCTCCTGCCTGTGGCGTGGGTCGGCTGGGCCATTTTGCTGGGGCGCATCGTGGACGGCATCGCCGATCCGGTGGTCGGGGCGTGGAGCGACGCGACCCGGACGCCGATGGGCCGCCGCCGCCCGTTCCTGCTTTACGGAGCGGTGCCGCTGGCGATTAGCTTCGCCTTGCTGTGGTGGGCGCCGACGGCCTTTTCCGAAGTGGGGCGGATGATTTACCTGATCTTCATGACGTCCGCCTTCCTGTTCCTGTTTACCGTGTACACGGCGCCGTATTTGGCGCTCTTGCCGGAGCTGGCCGTGACGCTGGAGGGCCGCGTGCGTCTGGCCACGTGGCAGGGCGTGGCGCAGATCGTCGGGCTCGGCATCGCGATGATTGGCTCGGGGCTGCTGGTCGACCGGTTCGGCTTCGGCACCATGGGGCTGGTGCTGGCGGGCATCGCTCTGGTCACGTATTTGATCCCGGCCCTGACCGTCAAAGAGGAAGTGCGGGAGCACGTGCCGACGCCGGGCATGTTCGAGTCCATCAAGCTGACGCTGCAAAACCGGCCCTTCCTGTATTACGTGGGCAGCCACGTGCTGTTCTGGTTCGGCTTCAACGCGGTGGTGGTGGCCGCGCCGTACCTGGTGACGGTGGCCATGGGCGGCACGGAGCTGGACACGTCGCTGGCGCTGGCGGCGGCCTTTGTCGTGGCCATCGTCTCGTTCCCGCTGGTGGGCCGCATCTCGACGGCGCGGGGGCTGAAATTCACCATGATGGCTTCCATGGCCGCGCTGGTGGCGGCGCTGCTCCTGTGGGGGCTGGTGGGCCGCTGGCCGGGCGGCATCTCGCCCTATGTGCAGGGCATGCTGGTGTTCGTCGTGGCGGGCTTCAGCATCGGCGGGCTGTTCGTCGTGCCCAACGCGTTGATCGCGGAAATCGTGGACTATGACGAGCACCTGACGGGCATGCGCCGGGAAGCCATGTTTTTCGGCGTGCAGGGGCTGCTGGTGAAAATTGCCATGGGCTTGTCCACCTTCGCCGCCACGCAGCTGCTGGAAATCGGCGGGTTTTCGGCCGAGCGCTCGGCGGGCGTTTCCTGGGTGGGGCCGCTGGGAGCTCTGTTCGTGGCCTTGGGCATGCTGGTGTTTGCGGGGTACCCGGAGAGCACGGTGCGGGCGGTTCAGCGGACGGCGGCCGGACCGAAGGGCTCTCGTTCCGCCCGCGCCTGACCGGCCGCACGCCGCCGGGCCGAGGGCCGCGCCGGCCCACACCACGCCGCCGGCGTCCTCCAAAATCTGTACGGCCCGGGTGACGCGGTCCTCGCCGGTGACGAC
>QGSR01000391.1 GCA_003387805.1 Bacillota bacterium
GAGATGTATATAAGAGACGGGGCCCGCGCGTTCAATCTGTGCTGCAGCCGCCGCAAATACGCCCGCCGGGGCGACAGCTCCACCGGCACCGGGTCCTCCCGGACTTTGCGGATGCCTTCCTCGGCCTCCATCAACGCCTCGGTTTCTTCCTCGTCGGCCAGCAGGCCTGCCAGGAAATTTTGCATCTGCGTCACCGTGTTGCTGCGGATGACGTGGACGGGCAGGCCGTTGCGCTCGGCCTCCCGCAGCCGCTTCGGCATTTTGCGGTAGTGGCCCTTCAGCGTCAGCACCCCGTGGGCGGCCCGCAGGTCGTCGGTAATCTGCACCGGCGCCCGCAGCTCCGCGATGGCCCGCTCCAGCCGGTTGCGGCTGACCGCGTAGGGATAGATGCGGATGACGCCGCCGGGCCTGGCCGCCGCGCCGTCGCGCGGCTCGGCGCCGTCCCATTCGTCCTCCGCGGCCAGGTCCTCGTCGTCCTCGATCCACTCCTCCAACTCCGGCAGCTTGGTCACCTCGATGCTGCCGCTTTGCGTGCGGTAGCGGATCTCCGGCCGGGGCGTCAGGCCCCGCAGCCAGCGGTCCACGGTGCGGGCCACGTCGTGGTGCACCGCCAGCTTGTCCCGGTCCTGCAGCTCGATGACGATGGGAAACGTGGGCGGCGCCTTGCGCTCCAGCACCGTTTTCTGCGTGCCTCGCTTGCGGGCCTCCTCGTCGCCCAGGGTCACCGCCTGGATGCCGCCGATGAGGTCCGAAAGGGTCGGGTTCAGCACCAGATTTTCCAGCTCGTTGCCGTGGGCCGTGGCCACCAGCTGCACGCCCCGCTCGGCGATGGTGCGGGCGGCCAGCGCCTCCTCCTCCGTGCCGATCTCGTCGATGACGATAACTTCCGGCATGTGGTTCTCCACGGCCTCGATCATGACGTCGGCCTGCTTTTTGGAGCTGGGCACCTGCATGCGCCGGGCGTGGCCGATGGCCGGGTGGGGCACGTCGCCGTCGCCCGCGATTTCGTTGGACGTGTCGACGATGACCACCCGCTTGTGCAGATCGTCGGCCAGCACCCGGGCCGTCTCCCGCAGCATGGTGGTTTTGCCGACGCCCGGCCGGCCCAGCAGCAAAATGCTTTTGCCCGACTCGATGACGTCCCGGATGATGTCGATGGTGCCGAACACCGCCCGGCCGATGCGGCACGTCAGGCCCACGATGTCGCCTTTGCGGTTGCGGATGGCCGAGATGCGGTGCAGCGTGGCCTCGATGCCGGCCCGGTTGTCGTCGCCGAACTCGCCGACCCGGCGCACCACGTAGTCGATGTCCTCCCGGGTCACGGGCTCGTCGCCAAGGTAAATGAAGCCGTCGGGGAAGCGGGCTTCGGGCCGCCGCCCCAGGTCCAGCACGATTTCCAAAAGCTCGGGCAAGTTGTCCAGGCCGATGAGCACGTCCCGCACGCGGGGCGGCAGCACGTCCAGCAGCTCTTCCAGGTTGTCGACGATTTCTTCGCGCTTGGCCATGAATCTTCACCTCGCCCCGACGACGCGCACGGCGGGAGCGTCCCGCTCGCCCAACAGGCCGCGCACTTCGCCGCCTCTGTCTAGGATTGCCTGCAAATACTCCACCGCGTCGGCCGTCACCTGCTCTCCGGGGCAGAGCACCGGCACGCCCGGCGGGTACGGGCTGACCACGTCGCTGGCGACGCGCCCCGCGGCTTCGGCCAGCGGCACCGTTTCAGACGGCGCCAGGGCCGCGGCCCGCGGGCGCATGACGGGTTCCGCGGCCGCCGGGAACACCGCAGCCGGATCAAAGCCCGCGTCCTCCCACGGGCCGGCGGGGTGGCCCGGCGGCGGCGGGTTCCCGGCCAGGCGGGCCAGCGCCCCGGTCAAGGCCGCGACGGTGTCGTCGTCGTCGCCGAAAGTGGCCAGAGCCAGCACGTGGCGGGCGGTGCCCATCTCCACCTGCACGCCCAGCCGCCGCAGCTCGGCCGCGGCCGCAAAGCCGTTCCAGCCCGCGCCGTCCACGCGGATGAGCAGTTTGGTCGGATCCGCGCCGGCGCATCCGCCCGCGGGAACGCGGCCGCCGGCCCCCGGTGCCGAAGGACGCCCCGCCCACCCCCGGGCGGCGGTCCCG
>QGSR01000090.1 GCA_003387805.1 Bacillota bacterium
CCACGGAAAAGCCCTTCGGAAGCCGATTTCCGAAGGGCTTTGCTTTTTTGCTGTGGCCGTTCTTGGGCGGTTGTACTGCCAATGTACTGCCTATGAGTCGCGCTGCTGCCAAAGAGCGGTGAGCCGATCCATCGCAGCAGCGGCGGCTTCATCCTGGCCCGGGAGCAGGTGGCCGTATAGGTCCAGGGTGATTCGGATATTCTCATGCCCGAGGCGCCGGGAGACGGTGAGAACGACAGACATTCCGAACGTCCCTCCCTTTCCCGCGGCGGCGAAGGAAATCCGCGGCGGCGGCTTGAAAATATTGCTAATCGTGAACCGCGCCCCGAACGGGAGGATGGCCTGCTATGCGGCAGCTGCTGGACGAAGCGAAGCAAATGCAAGACTGGATGGTGGACATTCGCCGCCGGATTCATCAGCACCCGGAGCTGGCCTACGAGGAAGTCCGCACCAGCGCGCTGGTGCGGCGCACCCTGGACGAACTGGGCGTGCCGTACCGGCATCCGGTGGCCGAGACCGGGGTCGTGGCCATCATCGGCACCGGCCGGGATCCGTGCGTCGCGCTGCGGGCCGACATGGACGCGCTGCCCATCGAAGAAGAGGCCGACGTCCCTTTCAGAAGCCAAGTGCCGGGCAAAATGCACGCCTGCGGCCACGACGCCCACACGGCCATGCTGCTGGGCGCGGCCCGGCTGCTGAAGCGGCGGGAGGAGGGGCTTCGGGGCACCGTCAAGCTGCTGTTTCAGCCCGCGGAGGAGGGGGGCGGCGGGGCGCTGCGCATGGCCGAGGAAGGCGCCCTGGAGAACCCGAAGGTGGACCGCATTTTCGGCCTGCACGTCTGGCCTTTCGGCCCCGTGGGCGTCCTGGTGGGCCGAGCGGGCACCTTGCTGGCGTCGGCCACGTCCTTTGAAGTCAAGGTGACGGGCAAAGGCGGCCACGCGGCCATGCCCCATCTGAGCGTCGACCCGGTGGCGGCGGCGGCCAAGATCATCGTGGAGGCCCAGACGCTGGTGTCCCGGGAGCTGAACCCGCTGGAGCCGGGCGTGGTCAGCGTCACCATGGTCAGGGCGGGGGAGACGTTCAACGTCATCCCGCCGGACGTGGTGCTGCGGGGCACCATCCGGTCCCTGACCCACGAAGGCGCCGCGTTCCTGAAGCGCCGGCTGGCCGAGATCGCGGAAGGCGTGGCCCGGGCCAACCGCTGCCAAGCGCGGGTGGAATTTCCGGAGGTCAGCTATCCGCCCACGGTCAACGACGACGCGCTGTGGCGCTTCGCGCAAGAGGTGGCGGGGGAGATGCTGGGCCGGGAGAACGTGCGGGAAATTCCGCCGGTCATGGGCGGGGAGGACTTTTCGTTCTTCGCGGAGCGGGTGCCCGGCGTGTTCGCGTTTTTGGCGGTGGGCGACGAGCGCACCGGGCAGGCGTACCCCGTCCACCACCCGAAGTTCACCATCAACGAGGACGCGCTGCCCGTAGGCGCGGCTCTGCACGCGGCCTTTGCACTGCGCTCGCTGGACGAGCTGAGCGGCGGATGAACCCGCCCCCGGGGGCGGCCAACGACGCCCTCGCCACAAGACAAAAACAAGACAGCCCGGTTCTTCGGAACCGGGCTGTCTTCATTCTGACCGTGTACGTTCCTTGTCCGCCCGCCGGGCCGGCCGCTACTCGCGGCGATACGGCTGGCCGCTGGCCCTGGGGAAGCGGACCCGGCCGATGACGCCCGCCACCACCAGCAGCGTCACCACGTACGGCAGCATCTGCAGGAACTGATACGGAATGACCCGGGTCAGCTCCCGGCTGGTAGACGCGACCAGCGCCAGGCTGTTGAAAAAGCCGAAGATGAGCCCGCCCACGATGGCCAGCAGCGGGTTCAGGCCGCTGAAGACCACGGTGGCCAGCGCGATGAACCCGCGCCCCGCCGACAAGTTCTTCGTGATGGTGGCCAGCCAGTCGATGGAGAGGAAGGCTCCGGCCAGCCCGGCCAGGGCGCCGGCGAAGACGGCCCCGAACAGGCGCACCTTTTCCACCGACACGCCGGCCGCGTCGGCCGCGGCCGGGTTTTCACCTACGGCCCGCAGCTTCAGGCCCAGGTTGGTCCGGTTCATCAAGTACCACGTCAGCACCGCCAGCACCAAGGCCACGATGACCATGGGGCTCAGCGGTCCCCACGGCGTGGAGATGGCCGGCACCCGCACGGCCCGGGGCACCTGGTGAAAGCCGGCCTGGCCCCACTGCCAAACCAGGCCGAACGCGACGAGCCCTGCGCCCAGCACGTTGATGCCGACGCCGCTGATGGTCTGATCCCCGCGGAAGTAAATCGCGATAATGCCGTGGATCAGCCCGATGAAGGCGCCCGTCAAAAGGCCCACCAGCAGCCCCGCCAGCGGCCCGTACGCCTCGGCGCCCACCACCGCGGTGAAAGCCGAGATGAGCAGGATGCCCTCAAGACCGATGTTGACCAGGCCGGCGCGCTCGCTCAGGATTTCACCGGTGGCGGTCATTGTGATGGGCACCATCGCGTGCAAAGAACCGAGAATAAGCGATGATATCAGCACAAGCCTGCCTCCTTACTGTTGCGCGCCTTTGCCGGCCGCCGGCCCCGACGCCGCGGGCGCCGTGCGGGAGGCGACCCGCCGGCTGATGGAGCGGCGCAGGATGGACCACAGCTCGGGCGCGGCCAGCGCGACGATAACGACGCCGTGCACGACCCGAATCATGTCCAGCGGCACGCCCGCGATAATCTGCATCATCCGGGCGCCGGTGCTCAGCGCACCGAAGAACACGGCGGCCAAAATGGTGCCCAGCGGATGGCTGCGGCCGATGAGGGCCACGGCGATGCCGTCAAAGCCGAAGTTGCCCAGGTTGGACAAGTCGCCGTACAGCGCGTACGTGGGCGGCCGCCCGATAATCTGGGTCGCGCCGGCGATGCCCGAGGCGAGGCCCGCCAGCAGGAACGTCACGTTGACGGCCCACATGGGATTGGCGCCCGCGTAGCGCAGCGCGTCGTGGCTGAAGCCCGCCACCCGCATCTCGTAGCCCCACGGCGAGTGGTACAGAAGCCAGTAGAAGAACACGGCGATGAACACGGAGATGAACAGCGCGGACGTGGCGTCCGCACCGGGCAGCAGCGCGCTCATGCGCACGTTTTCGGCGACCCGGACCGTCCGCTCCGCGCTGCGGGGGTCGTTCATCACGTTGAACACCAGATAGCCGGACAAGTAGATGGCGATCCAGTTGAACATGATGGTCGAAATGACCTCGTGCACGCCGCGGGTGACTTTCAAGAGCGCGGCGGGCATGGACCAGATCGCGCCGGCGATGCCCGCAGCCAGCACCACGAGAGGTACGGCCACCAGGGTCGGAACGCCGCCCAGACTGGACCCGACGGCCACCGCCACCAGGGCGCCGATAATCATCTGGCCCTGGGCGCCGATGTTGAAATACCCGGCGCGGAAACAAAGGCCGAAGGTCAGACCGGTCAAGATCAGAGGCGTGGCGTCGGCCAGCGTGTCAAAGAGCCCCCAGCGGTCGCCGAACGAGCCGATCCAAAGGGCGTGGTACGCTTCCTTCCAGTCGTAGCCCGTGGCGTTCATCATAATGGCGCCGATGGCCAACCCGATGCCGGCGGCCAGCACGACTTGCACCAGTGACGCGAGCGCGCCGCGCAGCATGTGGCCCGCGCCTGCCGCTTTTTGCTTCGGCCGGGCCGCGGGTTCAGCCGGCAACTGACTCATCGCGCACGCCTCCCATCAGGAGCCCGATGCGCTCCCGGTCAAATTCGTCCCGCGAAAGAACCGCCAAAATCTCGCCTTCGTACATCACGCCGATGCGGTCCGACAGGCTCATGACTTCGTCCAGGTCCGCGGACACCAGCAGCACGCCCTGGCCCTGGTTGCGGATGCCCACCAGCAGGTCCCGAATGGCTTGCGCCGCGGCCACGTCCAGGCCGCGCGTCGGCTGCCCCGCCACCACCAGCGTCGGCGCCTTGCTCAGCTCACGGCCCACCACCAGCTTCTGCTGGTTGCCGCCGCTGAGGCTGCGCATGGCGGCGTTCACGCCGGCCGTCACCACGTCAAAACGCTGCACGATGTCGCGCGCGTACCGCCGCACCTTGCCCCAGTGGAGGGTGCCGGGCACGCCCCGCCGGAAGCGTTTGTCGTGATGGACGCCCAGAATGGTGTTCTCCATGACGGTCATTTGCGCCACCATGCCGTGGCGGTGGCGGTCTTCCGGCACGTGGGCCAGGCCCATGGCGTACAGCTGCCGCGGCCCTTTGCCGTTGACGGGCTGCCCGCGCAGGTAGGCCGTGCCGCCGCTGATGGCCCGCAGGCCCGTCAGCGCTTCCACCAGCTCGGACTGGCCGTTGCCCGTCACGCCGGCGATGCCGAAAATCTCACCGGCCCGCACCTCGAAGGACACGTCTTTGACGACGGGGTTGCCGTCATCGCCCAGCACCCGCAGATTCTCCACCCGCAGCACCGGCTCGGCCGCCGCCACCGTCTCCCGCTGGACGGAGATGTCCATGCGCTCGCTGCCCACCATCATGCGGGCCAGGTCCGCCGCGGTCGCGCCCGCGGTGTCGCGGGTGCCCACCAGCCGCCCGCCCCGCAGCACGGTGACCCGGTCGGTGATGGCCAGCACTTCCCGCAGCTTGTGGGTAATGAGGATGATGGTGGTGCCTTCGCGGGCCAGGCGCCGGAGCACGTCAAACAGCCGGTCCGTCTCCTGCGGCGTCAGCACCGCCGTGGGCTCGTCCAGAATCAAAATGTCCGACGCCCGGTCCAGCGTCTTGAGAATCTCGATGCGCTGCTGCGTGCCCACGGGGAGCTCTTCCACGGGCGTGTCCAGGGGCACCCGCAAGCCCGTTTCGTCCATCAGCCGCTGCATGCGCTGCCTGGCCTCGGCGTAGGCGGGAGCCGACAAGTTCCCGCCCCGGCCCAGGACGACGTTTTCCAGAGCGGTGAAGTCGGGAACGAGGGAGAAGTGCTGGTGCACCATGCCGATGCCGTAAGCCAGCGCATCGGTGGTGCTGCGCAAGTGGATCTCGCGGCCGTCCAGCAAGATGCGGCCGGCCGTCAGCGGCAAAATGCCGGACAAAATTTTCATCAAGGTGCTCTTGCCCGCGCCGTTTTCCCCCAGCAGGCCGTGGACTTCGCCCCGCCGGACGATCAAGTCCACGTTGTCCAGCGCACGGGTGCCGTCGGGATACACCTTGGTAATCCCCAGCATTTGCAGCCGATCCTGCTTGGCAGGACCGGCTGCCGGGCCGGGGGCGCCCATGGCGGCGCCCTGGCGGGGCGCCGAGCGATTAGGCATGGTCGAGGACCTCCTTTGCCGTCGGCGCCCCGCAGGACGTCCTACGTCTCACTCCGGACACCGAACGTTTTCGGTCGGATTACTGAAGGATTTCGCGGTAGAACTCGGCCGTCTCCGCATCCAGCGCCTGCGGGACGACGAATTCGCCGGTGCGAATCAGGTGGTCCAGCGTGTAGAGCGCTTCCCACGCGGACGCCGGCACGGCCTCGCGGGCCCGCTGAATGCCGGCCAGCAGCTCGTCGCGCTCCGCTTCGGTCAGCGTGCCGGCCTCGATGGCCGCGTTCATCATCTCGATGTTGTCCTCCAGCGTGCTGGCGGAGACGCCGCCTTCGGCCAGCGTCAGCAGGGTCGCGCCGCCCTCGAACGTGCCGTCCAGCGCACGCGAGATGGCGGTGAACACGCCCGTGTCGATCCGCTTCATCATCGAGACCGGGATGAAGCCGGGCGCGATGTAGTCCTGGGCCGAGTCAACGCCGATGGCGAAGGGCGGCCCCACTTCCTTGCCCTGCGCGCGGGCGAACTCTTCCACGGCCTCGAAGACGCCGAGACCCGTAGCGCCCGCCACCTGGTAGATGACGACCGCGCCCTGGCCCAGCATGGCCTCGGCCGCCGTCTTGCCGCGGGCCGGGTCGTCAAACGCGCCGGTGTACACGTGCAGCACCTTCACCGATTCATTGGTGCCGTGCATCTCGTTCCAGCGGTCCACGGCCCACTTCACGCCGGCCCGGTAGCCGATCTCGAAGCGGAGCAGGATCGGAATCTCGATGCCCAGCACGATGCCCACGGTGTCGGCGCCCAGCTCCAGCGCGGTGGTCGCGGCCAGGGCGCCCATGAGGGCGCTGCCCTCGTGGTCCGCGAAAGACACGCTCATGACGTTCGGAAGGCCCTCAACCAGACCGTCCATAATGGCAAACTTCTGGTTCGGGAACTCCGCCGCCACCTGGGCCATCGCATCCTGCAGCAGGAAGCCGATGCCCGCAATCAAGTCATACTGACGGGTGCGAGCCAGCGCGCGCAGGTTGGGAAGGAAGTCCGCCGTGGTCGCGCTCTCCACCTCCCGTACCGTCACGCCCAGCTCCCTCTGGGCCCGGTCGCCACCCAATGCGCCCATGTCGTTGAAGCTCAGGTCGCCCCGGCCGCCCACGTCGAACACGATCGCGAGCGAGCCCTGCGCCGCGGCGCTCAGGGAGCCGGCCAGCAGCGCGAGCAGCAGCACAGCCACCATCAAACTCGATCTGCGCACAAACAGTCCTCCTCTTTTTCCGTGATGAATTTTGGAAGCTCCGGAAACGGCCGGCGCGCGCTGCCCCGCGCGCCGCACGCGCCCCGCGAACTTCGATGAAAACTTCTACGTCGCCACACGCTTCCCTGCATGGACGGAGCCAACAAAGGACATACGCCAAAGGGAATCGGGTCAGCGCGTGCGAATCACGGTGACGATGGTACTCGCGGGGAAGAGGTGTTGCTTTCACGATGGATCCCGCGCTGTGGCTCCTGCCGTTTATCGGCGCTTTCATCGGCTGGGCGACCAACGTCATCGCCATCCGCATGCTGTTTCGCCCGCACCGGCCGGTGCGCGTGCCGATGACGCCCTTTTCGTTCCAAGGCGTGCTGCCCCGCCGGCACGCGGAGCTCGCGGCCAGCATCGGCCGCGCGGTGGCCGAAGAGCTGATCACGCCGGCGGTGTTGCTGGAGCGGCTGGATATGGGCGCGATCAAAGGGGACATGGTGGCCGCCGTCGGCCGGCACGTGCAGAACCGGCTGGAGGCCGGCGTGCCCAAATGGGTGCCCCAAGGCGTCCGGGACGGGCTGGCGTCCTACGTGCGGGACGTGGTCACCAAAGAAGCGGACCAGGTCATGGACAGCCTGATGGGCGAGTTTCAGCAGCGCCTTGCCCGGCGGGTCGACGTGGAGGCGCTGGTGACCGAAAAGCTCATGGAGCTGAATCTCGAGGAGCTGGAGGCGCTGGCCGTCCGCCTGGCCGGGCGGGAGCTGCACGCCGTCATGCTTTTCGGCGGCGTGCTGGGCTTTTTCATCGGCGTGCTGCAAATGCTGATCGTCGTCTTCCTG
>QGSR01000392.1 GCA_003387805.1 Bacillota bacterium
GCTGCCGGCCGGGTACGTGGTGGAAACCGCACCGCTGGCAGGCGCGGCGGCCGGCGCGGCGCCGGGCGCCGGCGCCGGGGCGCAGCTGCCCCAGGGCGCGGACAATCTGGTCATCCAGGCCGCGGAGACGGCTTGGCGGGCCATGGGCCTGCCGCCTTCGGGCTGGCGGGTGCGGGTGCGGGCGGAAATCCCGCTGGGATCGGGGCTGGGCAGCTCGGCCACGGCCATCGTGGGCGGCGTCGTGGCCGCCAACGCGCTGGCGGGCGGCCGCTTGTCCCGGGAAGAGATGCTGGACATCGCGGTGCGGCTGGAAGGCCATCCGGACAACGTGACGCCGGCGCTTTTGGGCGGCTTTACCGTCGCGGTCATGGACGGGCCGCCGGGCGGCCCGGACCCGGCCGCCCGCGGCGGCCCCGCCCGGGAGCCGTCGGTGGTGTGGCAGCGGTTCGAGGTGCGCCACGTGGACGTGGTGGTGGCCGTGCCCGACCAGCCCCTGGCCACGGGGCGCTCCCGCCGGGCGCTGCCGGAGACGGTGCCGTACGCCGACGCGGTGTTCAACGTGGGCCGGGCCAGCCTGCTGACGGCCGCGATGGCCGCCGGGGACGCGGCGGCCATGGCCGTGGCGCTGGAAGACCGTCTGCACCAGCCGTACCGGGCGCCTTTGGTGCCCGGCTTCTACGACGTGGTGCGGGCGGCCAGGCGGGAGGGGGCCATCGGCGCGGCGCTCAGCGGCGCGGGGCCGTCGGTGGTGGCCTTTGTGCCCGCGGGCGCCCGGGCGGAGCCCATCGGCATCGCGATGGTGGCGGCGTTTCGCGAGGCGGGCATCGGCGCCCACTGGCTGGCGCTGCGGCCCGACGCCGAAGGCGCAGTGATCGAGGGAGAGGCGACGCGATGAATTTGGTCGTGCAAAAATACGGCGGGTCGTCGGTCGCGACGCCCGAGCGCGTCAAAGCCGTGGCCCGGCGCATCGTGGAGGCCAAGAGGGCGGGCCGGGACGTGGTCGCGGTGGTGTCGGCCATGGGCGACACCACCGACGAGCTCATCGCTCTGGCCCACCAGGTGAGCCCGGCGCCTCCCCGCCGGGAGCTGGACATGCTGCTGGCCACGGGCGAGCAGATGTCGAGCGCGCTGCTGGCCATGGCCATTCACGATCTGGGCGAAGCCGTCGTGTCCCTGACGGGACCGCAGGTGGGCATCATCACCGACGGCACCCATACGAAAGCGAAAATTTTGCGCATCGACCCGAGCCGGGTGCGCCGGGAGCTGGCCCGGGGCAAGATCGCCATCGTGGCGGGATTCCAGGGACAGAGCCTGGACGAATCCGACATCACCACCCTGGGGCGGGGCGGCTCGGACACGACGGCCGTCGCGCTGACCGCGGCACTGGGCGCGGACGTGTGCGAAATTTACACCGACGTCGAAGGCGTGTTCACCGCGGACCCGCGGGTGGTGCCCCAAGCCCGCAAGCTGCGGGACATCTCCTACGGCGAGATGCTGGAGATGGCCAGCCTGGGCGCGCTGGTGCTGCAGCCCCGCAGCGTCGAGGTGGCGTCGGTGTACGGCGTCACCATCCACGTCCGCTCCAGCTTCAGCGACGCGGAAGGGACGTACGTAAGGGGAGAAAAGCACATGGAGAAAGACATGGTGGTCGTCGGCGTCGCGCACGACACCAACGTGGCGAAAGTGGTGGTCACCGACGTGCCCGACAAGCCCGGCGTGGCGGCGCGGCTGTTCACGGCGCTGGCCGGCGAGCACATCAACGTCGACATGATCGTCCAGACGACCAAGCAGGAAAACACCACGGACATGCTGTTCACCGTCACCCGGGACGATTTGCCGAAGACGCTGGAAGTGGCCGAAGCGGTGGCCCGCGACCTGGGCGCCACGGGCGTGCTGCACGCCACGGGGCTGGGGAAAGTGTCCATCGTCGGCGCGGGCATGGTCAGCAACCCGGGCGTGGCCGCCCGCATGTTCCAGGCGCTGGCCGACAACGGCATCAACATCCAGGTCATCTCCACGTCGGAAATCAAAGTGTCCTGCCTGATTGACCTGGACGCGGTGCCTGCAGCGGTGCGGGCCATCCACGACGCCTTCCGCCTGGGCGAAGCGCCGGGC
>QGSR01000393.1 GCA_003387805.1 Bacillota bacterium
GCCCGGCTACGGCCTGGCGGTGGCCCAGGCCCAGCACGACCTGGCCGAGCTGGCGGCGCTGCTGGAGGAGCGGGGCGCCACGGTGAAGTACGCGGTGCACCCGGTGGCGGGCCGCATGCCGGGCCACATGAACGTGCTGCTGGCCGAGGCCAACGTGCCCTACGACCGGCTGTACGACCTGGACGAAATCAACCACGAGTTCGAGCGCACCGACGTGGTCATCGTCGTCGGCGCCAACGACGTGGTGAACCCCGACGCCCGGACCAATCCGGAAAGCCCCTTGTACGGCATGCCCATCCTGGACGCCGACAAGGCCAAAAGCGTGCTGGTGCTCAAGCGCAGCATGAGCCCCGGCTTCTCGGGCGTGGACAACCCGCTGTTCTACTACGAGAAGACGATGATGCTGTTCGGCGACGCGAAAGAGTCCATCGTCAAGCTGGTCAGCGAGGTGAAGAATCTGTAGCCGGCGGCCGGGGCCGGTTCCGCCCGGCCGAGCCAGTCCGGGCGGGCGGCGCTGCGGGTCCGGGTCGGCGGGCGCCGCCGCCGGTGCCGGCCAGCGGGCCATGCCATGAGTCCTGGCCTGCGGACGGCGCCACCGGTCCAGGCCCGCGAGCGTTGCCACGGATCTAGACGCCGTGCGACAGGACTTTGCCCCACGCGATCACGAACTCTCCTCTGGAGACCGGGACCACCCGGTCTCCAGAGCCGTTTATTCCACGGAGCCGGGTGATGCACCCGGCGCGGCGTTTCTGAATAAGGCGGGAACTGTTTCTTGGCGATTCCTTACTATCGGCGGAACTTGTATGTGCTGTGGCCGGCCACGTTTCTCGTTTCTGCCAGCTGGACGCAAGTCATCCCGTTTCTGCCCCTGTTCATGGCCCAGCTGGGCGTCGAGGAAAACCTGAACTTCTGGTCCGGCCTGGCCGTCAGCGCGCACTTCATTACCGGCATGATCATGATGCCCGTCTGGGGCAAGCTGGCCGACCGCTACGGCCGCAAGCCCATGCTGGTCCGGGCCGGTTTGTCGCTGAGCCTCATCTACTTCTTGACGAGCTTGTCCACCGAAGCGTGGCACGTGGTGGCGGCCCGGCTGGCCAACGGGGCGCTGACGGGCTTTATTCCCATGTCCATTTCGCTGGTGGGCACCAACACGCCGCCGCAGTACTCGGCCCGGTACGTCGCGTCGGTGCAGACGTCGTCGGCCATCGGCACCATCGTGGGCCCCGTCATCGGCGGGACGCTGGCGGGCATTTTCGGCGTGCGCGGGTCGCTGCAGGCGTCGGCGGCGCTGGTGCTCGTATCCGCGCTGCTGGCCATCTTTTTCGTCCAGGAGCGGCACAAGCCCGAGACGGTGGAGCGGACGTCGCTGGCGGCGGACGTGCGGGCGGCCTTCGGCATGCCGGTCATGGGCTTGGTGCTGTTCATCAGCCTGGTGGGCCAGGCGGCGTCCATGAGCATCCAGCCGGTGCTGGTGCTGCAGGTGGAATCGCTGCTGGGGCAAGCCGGCTCCGGCTTTTGGTCCGGCGTCATTCTGGCGCTGCCGGGCATCGCCTTTGCGCTCAGCGCGACGCGCTGGGTGGGCCTGCTGGACACGATGGCGGCCCACCAGGTGCTGGCCGTCGCGTTCACGGGCACCGGCGTGGGCTACGTGCTGGCCGGACTGGTGAACAACATCTGGCTGTTCGTGCTGCTGTTTTTCGCCGCCAGCGTGTTCGTGGCCGCCTTCCGGCCGCTGGCCGCGGCCTTGATCACCCAGCGGGTGGCGCCGGATTTTCGCGGGCGCGCGTTCGGCCTGCAGTCGTCGGCCACCACCATGGGCGGCTTCATCGCGCCGCTGTTTGCCGGCGTCGTCGCCGACTGGTTCGGGCGCTCGGCGGTGTTCGTCGCGACGGGCGCGCTGATGCTGCTGGGCGTGTTGGTCGTCCAGCGGCACGGGGCCCGGCTGCCGGAGCCGGAGCAGCCGCCCGGGCCGGACCAGCCGCCTGAGAAGCGGCCCGGGCCGGACCAGCCGCCTGAGCCGGGCCGGCGGACCGAGCAGGACCGGCGGGCCCGAGACGAGGCTGAAGGAGGCTCGTAGTTCGGCATGAGCGCTGAACTCCTCATACGGGGCGGCA
>QGSR01000091.1 GCA_003387805.1 Bacillota bacterium
CCAGGGCTTCCTCCGTCGTCACGTCACCGACGACGAAGAACAGGAACCCGTCCCGCACGACGCCCACGACCCGGCCCGCCTCCATCTGCGTCACCGTCGGCGCCGGCGCCTGCCGCCCCCGGAACCCGCCCTCGGGCACCTCCAGCCGCAGCTGGAACACCGAGAGCAGCCGTTGGCCGTCGTAAAACCGCCAGTGCAGCGCCGGCTGGCCCTGCAGCCACGCCACGCTGCCGTCAATGAGCTCGAAGCCTTCCGGCACCACCCGGGGCAAAGCCGCCCGGAACGGCAGCCGCTCCCGCACGGTGTGCAGCACCACCCGGCGGCGCCAGTCCCGCGGGTCGCGCAGCACGTCGACGCCTTCGGGCGCTTCGAACTCGAACACCTCGTCCTCGATGTCCGCGTCCAGCTCCAAGTCCGAGCGAATGATGACCGCGGACAGCTCGTCATCGGGACCGAAGTGCTCTTCTTTCCACGGGAAGTGATGCTCCCGGTCGATCCACCAGCGGCTGACGCCGCCCGGCCCGCGGCGCTCGACGACGAACACCGGCCGGCCGCCGGGACCAATCTCCAGGCGGCACTCCCACTGGTCCGGCGTCACGAACCGCGGGGTCCTGACGGGAGGCATGAAACCGCGCCCGTGCGGCTCCAGCTCGGGCGCCCCGGCCCCGTACGGTCCCGGCTCGACGCGCAGCCCGATCCCGTGGGGCCCCCGTCCCGGATGCGGCCCGTCCCCGGCCGCGGCGCCTTCCCCCTCGGGCGCCGCGGCGTCGCCCCGGACCCGCAGCCGGTCCAGCCCGCGCGCTTCGATATGCAGCGCAAACGGAAACCGCGTGTCATACAGCCATTGGCCGTCTTCATTCCACCACATCATGCGGCGGCCCTGCTCGTAATCCTCCTCGACCCGCAGCCCGGTCCACGGCCGCCACCACACGCGGCGCACCATCGTTTCGGACCGATCGCCCCGCATCATGGTCCGCACTTCGCGGAAGCGCACCGGCCGTTCCCAGCGGGCCGCAAACGAACGGCGCACGATCTCCGCCGGGTCTTCCGTTTCGTCCACGACCGCCGCGTCATCGGCGCCGGCGATGGTTTCGGAAACGGCGGCGACGTCCTCACCGCCGGCGCCAAGGACGGCAGCGGGGATTCCGGCGACGGCAGCCGCCTCCTCAGCCTCGTCGGCGCCGTTGGCCGCCAAGGCCGGACCGGCGCCCACCGCGCCAAACGTCAAAACTAGGATCAAAACTGCCAAGACTTGCCTCACGGCTCATCCTCCCACCCGAGCCACGGCCAGTCGGCCCAGTCGTCCACGCCCATGTCCATCAGCAGCGCCACGCGGGAGTGTTCCGCCACCACCGCCTGCAAGGCCGCGGCGTAGACCTGTTCGTCCTGGTCGGGGCCGCCCGCCCCGAAGGGCGTGCCCGGGCCGAACACGGTCAGCGACGTGACCACGGCGCCCACCAGGACCGCCGCCGCCGCACCGCCCAGCGCCGCCCCTTGCCAAAACCGCTTCTTCGTCCGCTCCCGCTGGCGTTTCGCCTCCCGGAAGCGCACCCGGCCCACGATGCCGGCGATGCGGCGCGGCTCTTCGTCGGGCCCCAGCGGGGCGCGGGCCGCGGCCGCGGCGGCCGGCACCGTCTTGAGCGCCCGCAGCTCCGCCGCCTCCGCGCTGCACCGCGGGCAGCGCCGCACGTGCTCCTCCACGAGGCGACGCTGCGGCTCGTCCAGCTCGCCGTCGACGTAGGCGTTCAGCAATTCGGGTGAACAGCGCATGGGACCAACCTCATTTCCTTCACGCCGGCGCCGGGCCGCCCGCGGCGCCCTGGCGGCCGGGGCGCTCCTCCAGCAGCGAGGCCAGCTCGCCGCGGAGTTCTTCTTCCAGAATCTGCCGCAGCGCCCGCCGGGCGTAGTGCAGGCGCGACCGCACGGTTCCCAGCGAACAGCCGACGATGTGTTTGATTTCGTCGTAGCGGAAGCCGTGCATGTCGTGCAGCACCAGCACCGCCCGGTGCTTCTCCGACAGTTTCATCAGCGCCCGCTGCACCGTTTCGTGCAGCTCCAGGGACTCCAGCCGCAGCTCCGGGTTTTCGCCCGCGCCTTCGCCGGCGGCGGCCAGCGCCTGGCCGGCGCTGCGGGTGTCGTCCCCCGGGGCCGGTCCGTCCAGCCGCAGCGCCGGTTCCCGCTGCATGCGGCGGCGGTAGTCGTTGCAGACGTTGTGCGTGATGCGGAACAGCCACGTCGTGAACGACGCGTCGCCCCGGAACGTGTGCAGCGAGCGGTAGACCCGCAGAAACACGTCCTGGGCCACGTCTTCCGCGGCCTGCCCGCCCACCATGCGGGCGGCGTAGGCGTGCACCGGGCCGTAATGCTCGGTGACCAGCGTCTCAAAAGCCCGCACGTCGCCGGTCAGCGCCCGGTCGATCAATGATTGAATTCGCTGGTGCGGGCGCCGCCCGCCGCCTGCCCGGCGTTCTCCGCCGCCGCTTCGCCTCATTGCGCTTGGCCGCCCTCCCGGGATGGGCACGTTCATTGACTTAGACCGGAGGAAAGGGTGAAAAGTTCAATCCGCGTCGCGCGGCTCCCGGGCCAGTTTTTCCAGCCGGTTGACACTGCGAACGATCATAGTCAGCCGTTCTTTGACCATGGCACGGTCGATCACGGCCATTAAACCTCCTCGAGAACCTCGTCCAGGAACCTCTCCAGTACCGGCCGGAAATCGGCGGCTCGCCGCAAGATCATTTCCTCGTAATCGCTTTGGCCTCGTTCTCGCGGGATTCGCCTGCGTTCCCTTTTCAGAATATAACACAAAGCCCCGGGAGAGCCAGCTCTCCACGGGGCTTTGCGCACAGGGGCGGGGGTGGTGGCGGCGGGCCGGGGAGACGCCGCCGCCGGCCGTGGTCCCCTTTAGAAGCTCACCTTGAGGCCGCCGTGGATGCGAGCGCCCTCGACGGAGCTGTAGTCGGCACCGAGGCTGATGCCGTTCGGGGCGGTGTAGCTGGTACCGACCTCGTAGTCGATGTCGGTGCCTTCAGCCATGAGCTTGGCGCGGAGGCCGACGCCCGGCATGTACGGAATCATGTCGGTCGTGGTGCTCGCGCTCAGCTCGTGGCGCAGCTGCTGGCCGCGCACCAGCGTGGCTTCGTACTTGGTGTCGATGGCGTGGCCTTCGAACTCAAACGTCCGGGCGGCGCTCAGCGTCGCCGTCTCGGTGGGCTGGTCGTAGGCCGCGCCCAGGACAAAGCCCTGGTGCACCGTTTCGACGCCGATGTTGAAGCCGGACTCACGGCTGTCCTTGTGGAACGGCACGATGTTGTCGCCGCTGCGGCGAGCGTACATCGGGTTGAAGCCGTCCTGCATCTGCCGGTAGCCGGCCTTCAGCGTCACGTCTTCCATGGGGCTCATGGCCGCGTTCACCTTGAAGGCGTAGCGGTAGTCCTCGTCCATGGCCACGACGCCGTCCACGTCGATGCCGTTGAGGCTCGTGCCGGCGCCGAGGGCCGCGTTGAGGGCGCCGCCCCGGTACAGCACCATGGCGTCCAGGTCGATGCCCTGGAATTCAGAGGCGACCCGGAGGCCCATCGGGTTGTGGTCGCCGTCCCAAGCGTAGAACACGTCGGCGTCGGCGACCATCAGGTCGATGCCCTCGACGGCCACGGTCCGCTTGGAGCCCAGGCGGCCGACCCAGTCGTTCCAGTTGATGGTGTAGTCACCGATGGTCGTGGTGACCTCGGGACCGTCCTGCCAGAAGGCGCCCGTCGTCTGGAGCCACACCTTCGACAGCACCGGCGACATCGCGCCGTGCGCGCCGGTGAAGTCACCGGCCGGGCTGCCGTCAGCGTCGAAGGAGCTCGGCTCCGTCTCCAGCTCGATGCCGAGCTTGACGCGGTCGCCCACCTGCAGGCTCGGCGACAGTTCGATGCCCGTCTTGCCCGAGAGCACCCATTCGTCAGCGTCGTTCTGCTTGTACTCGAAGCGGCTTTCCACCGTGCCCGTCACGTCCACGGGAGCGGCGGAAACCATCGGAGCTGCCAGCGCCAGAACCAGCGCTGCGGTCAAAAGAACAGCGGTCTTCCTCATCAGTATCCCCCTTGATGTTGTGCTGCGTTGTTGCTGCGACGCGTGCACCGTGCATGGCCGCGTTGTCTGCTGCGTCGTTGCGCCGGGCGGCGCCGCGATGTTGGCCGCGTCCAGTGCATCGCCGGGGGAACCGCCGAACGTTCGGGAGTATCCATGTTGCCTCGCCGTCGTTGGCCGGTTCCCGCACGCGCGTGCCGTGCTGCGATGCCGGCTGGGATGCTTGCTGCGATGCCTGCTGCGATGCCTGCCGCGTTGCTTGCCGCGATGACTGCTGCGCTGCTTGCCGCGTTGCTTGCTGCGATGACTGCTGCGCTGCTTGCCGCGTTGGTTGGTGCAATGCCTGCTGCGCTGCTCGCTGCGTTGGCGGCTGCGTCGCTGGCCGCGGTGCTGCGTCGCGTAATTGCCCGCTCCGGTCTCCACGGATTGCGGGGGCCACCTCCTTTCGTCACCGTGAGCGAGACTTTGGCCGGAGCCGGACAAACTTGAGAACGGTGGCTGCGGTGATCAAAAAAGGGCTGCGCCTTTCGGCGAGCCCTCCGTGACGTCATGCTCATCGGTGAAGACCTGGTGGTCATCACCTTGTCTGCGGACCATCCGTCGGTCCGTCCCCGGATATGCGGTTGTCATGGTGCAACGGCCGACACAGGGCACAGGGGCCGCTGCGGGTCCCCGCCGTGGCCCGCCCGCTGCCTCGAGCTCCGCAACGGGCGCAATGCCCGGCGCCAGGCATTGGACGAGCGGCAGCTGGTGGCCTCGGCCGACCGCATCTCGCCCTCAAATTTCTACAGGGAATAGACGTATCCTTCCCGACAACCTCATGTAATAATTGGCTGGGATGGAAGCGACCGCCGGCGGATATGGAAGCGCCGCCGCACCAACGTGCAGCGGCGCCTGGATTTCGCTCGATTTCGCTTCCTTGTCGGGCCTCGGCTGAGACGCCCGTCCCGGCGGGCGCCTCCGGAGGCCGCCCCGGCACCCCGGCCCGCCGGTCAGCGAATGGCCTTTTCCGTCGCAGCGTCGAACAGGTGCATCTTGGCCAGGTCGAAGACCACCGGGTGCGACTGGCCGGCCCGGGCCGCCGTGGCCGCGTCCAGGCGGCCGATGAACCGGTGCTCACCCGCCTCGAAGTGCACGTACACCTCGGAGCCCATGGGCTCGGTGACGGCCACCTGGGCCGTGACCACCTGCCGGCGCTCCTCCTCGGGCAGCAGCTGGGCGTCCGCGATGTCCTCCGGCCGGATGCCGAAGACAACCGGTTTGTCGACGTATTCCTTGATCTTCGGGTGCTTCTGCACCTTCTCTTCCGGCACCTTGAGGCGGAACGCCTGCAGGTCGACGATGTAGTCGTCGCCGTCCCGCTTCAGCACGCCGTTCATGAAGTTCATGGCCGGGCTGCCGATGAAGCCGCCGACGAAGACGTTTTCCGGGTTCTCGTAGATTTCCAGCGGAGCGCCCACCTGCTGAATCACGCCGTCTTTCAAAACGACGATGCGGTCGCCCATCGTCATGGCTTCCACCTGGTCGTGGGTGACGTAGATGGTCGTCGTCTTGAGGCGGTCGTGCAGCTGGCTCAGCTCGGCCCGCATCTGCACCCGCAGCTTCGCGTCCAGGTTGGACAGCGGCTCGTCCATCAAGAACGCCGCGGGCTCCCGCACGATGGCCCGGCCCACCGCGACCCGCTGCCGCTGACCGCCCGACAGCTGCCTCGGCTTGCGGTGCAGCAAATTCTCGATGCCGAGAATGGCCGCGGCCTCCCGCACCCGGCGGTCGATTTCGTCCTTCGCGAAGCGCCGCAGCTTCAGGCCGAAGGCCATGTTGTCATACACGTTCATGTGCGGGTACAGCGCGTAGTTCTGGAAAACCATGGCAATGTCGCGGTCTTTCGGGGGAACGTCGTTCACCAGCCGGTCGCCGATGTAGATGTTGCCCGACGTCGGCTCCTCCAGGCCCGCCACCATGCGCAGCAGGGTGGACTTCCCGCAGCCCGACGGCCCCACCAAAACGACGAATTCCTGGTCCTCGATGACCAGGTTGGCGTTGTTGACTGCGATGACATCCCCGAAATGTTTGCTGACGTTTTCCAGGACGACTCTCGCCATTGTCAAGCTCCTTTCCGTCGGCCGGCCGGCCGCCGACCCCACGGGCGATCTTAACCTGGCTGCTGCACGGCCGGCCGCAACGGTCAGCCGCACTGTCCAGGAGTTTTCCATGTGCTGATCGATTTTCCTTCTATGGGAACGGCGGTGAACCCTTCCGAAAAGTGTGCTTGACCCGCGCCGGGGGCGCCGCCGCGCCGGCGCCATGACCGGCGCGGCATGCCGAGCCCGACGCTCTGCGAGACACCCGAAGCCCTACGACAGGACGAACCGCTCCAGCGCCTCGGCCACGCCTTCCTCCATGTTCGTGGCCACCACGAAGTCGGCCCGGGCCCGGACCTCGGGATGCGCATTGCCCATGGCCACGCCGACGCCGGCCCAGCGAATCATTTCCAAATCATTGAAGCTGTCGCCGATGGCCAGCACCTGATCGCGGGGGACGCCCAGCCGCCGGGCCACCTCGGCCAGCGCCGCGGCCTTCGACACGCTGGCGTCCAGCATTTCCACGAAGCGGGGTTTGGAAATCGTAATGGTCAGCCGCCCGGCGAAGGCCTCCGTCAGCGCTTCGGCCCGGCGGGCGGTTTCCTCGGGCTCGCCGATGGCCAGCAGCTTGGTGGTCTCCCGCTCCTGCAGCAGCGCCCGCATGTCCGAGCACGTCTGCGCCGGCACGTTGGCGATGTCCAGGTAGTAGCGCACGCCTTCGTCAATGCGGGGGACGAAGAGACGGTCGTCGCAGTAGCATTGCACGTCCCAGCCTTCGGCCTCGGCCCGGTCCAGCACTTCCAGCGCCAGGGGCCGCGGCACCGGCCGGTGCCACCACGTGTCGCCGTCCGCGGTGCGGATGAGCGCGCCGTTGTACGTAATGAGCGGCCCCGTCAGCCCCAGCTCCTTCGCATAGGGCCGGGCCGCCGGAAACATGCGCCCCGTGGCCAAAATCACGGTGACGCCCCGGGCCATGGCCTCGTGGATGGCCTGACGCACCCGGGGCGAGATGGTCAAATCGTCGGTCAGCAGCGTATCGTCCACGTCCAAAGCAACCAGTCGAATCGGTCGGTTCGTCAATCTTTCGGTCCCTCACGTTCTATTCCGCATGTGTTCTTTGCAAGGGGATGATGCGGGCGGCCCCGCGCGCTCGGAACGGCCCCGCGGGCTCGGAACGGCCCCGCGGGCTCGGA
>QGSR01000394.1 GCA_003387805.1 Bacillota bacterium
GCGACCCCCCCCCGGCCCCCCCCCCCGGCCCGCCCCCCCCACGGCGCCCCGGTGCTCGCCCGCGGCCCCCCACATCCCCGTCGTCGGCCATCCCCGCGAGTGGGGGGGGCCCACCCTGAACCGCCTCTGGCTCTTCCCCGCCCCCGGGCAGCCTGGCCAGAAGACGTGCCTGACGGCGGCGTGGGACCGCAGCCTGGGCGGCACCGTCAACTCCGACGTGCGGCCGGGCATGGGCTCCACCGGCCTAACCTGGGCGCCCGACGGCAAAGCCATCTACTTCGTGGCCGACGACCGCGGCGCCACGCAGCTCTACCGCCTCGACCTCGCCGCGACCGAAGACGGCGGGCTCGCTCCCGCGCTGCGGGACGGCCGGCCGGCGGAGCCCGTCGTCGTCGCGGGCCGCGAGGGGAAATTTGCCGGGTACGTCCACGGCCCCGAGGCCACCAGGTCCGCGCGGCCCTTGCCCGGGCTATTCACCCCCGGCGCCATCTACTGCGTGGACTTGGCCGGCGGCGGAGAAACGCGCGTGACCGCCGTCAACGAAGCGCTGCTGAGCCGCATCCGGCTTCCCGAGCTGCTGGAGATCGAATTTGCGAGCCACGACGGCCTGCCCATCCACGGGTGGATTCTCAAGCCGGTCGGATTCGAGGAAGGCAAGAAATATCCGGCGGTGCTGCAGATTCACGGCGGGCCGCACACGTGCTGGGGCTGGTCGTTCTCGCTGGAGATGCAGCTGATGGCCGCCATGGGCTACGCCGTCATCTTCGTCAACCCGCGCGGCTCCACCAGCTACGGCCAGCGGTTCGCCTACGGCTGCGTCGGCGACTACGGCGGCGCGGACTACAAAGACCTGATGGCGGCCGTGGACTACGCGATTTCGCTGGGGTTCATCGACGAGTCGCGGCTGGCCGTCACGGGCGGCTCGTACGGGGGCTTCATGACCAACTGGATCGTCACGCAGACGAACCGGTTCAAAGCCGCCATCACGCACCGCTCCATCTCCAACTGGATCTCGTTCTGGGGCGTGTCCGACATCGGCCCCACGTTCATGCAGTTCGAGTTCGGCCACGACTCGCTCTGGAGCGGGTTCGAGGACATGTGGGAGCGCTCGCCGCTCAAGCACGCGGAGAAAGTGCAAACGCCCATCCTCATCTGCCACTCGGAAAACGACTTGCGCTGCCCGATGGAGCAGGCCGAGCAGTTCTACCTGGCGCTGAAGTGGCTGGGCAAGCATGCCGAGCTGCTGCGGCATCCCCGTTCCAACCACGACCTGACGCGCTCAGGGCCGCCGACGCTGCGCGTCGACCGGTTCAAGCACATCGAGCGCTTCCTCAAGGAGCATGTTCCGCCGGGGGCTGCGTAAGCAGCCCCCCTTGTTCCGGCGACGGCGCGGCTGCCCGCCGCCCCGGCCCGGAATCGCCGGCGGCGCCGCGACGCCGTAGCGGCCGGCGTTTCCACAAGCGCTGCGTGGCTTCAGGCCCGGCGCGGCCTTACGCCCCCGGGCCCGGCGCCACCGGCGCCCCCGGATACGCGCCCGCGCCCGGCACCCGCTTCGTCAAAAAGCCGCCCCGGAACGACCTGGGCTCCATCAGCAGCACAAAGGCGTGGGGCTCGTACTGCTCCACCAGCTTGAAGAGCTCGCCCGTGCGGCGCCGCTGCAGGACGACGAAAATAATCTCCCGGTGACCGTCGCGGCCTTCGGCGTTCCACGTCGTAACGCCGAAGCCGTTCTTCCGCAGCACGCTGGGCAGCTGCGTGGGCGAGTTGGCCACAATTTGCACCGCCGTATAGCCCACCGCCAGCCACTCTTCAAGGCGCGACCCGACCAGCTGGCCCGCAGCGAAGCCGAGCGCGTAGAACAAGATGCGCATGAAGTCGCCCAGCTGCGACACGACCAGCCCCAGGGCGTACACCCACAAGATCACTTCAAAAACGCTGATGACGGCGGCGGGATACCGGTGCCCTTTCAGCAGCAGGATCCAGCGCAGCGTCATCATCGTGACGTAAATGACTTGCGCGGAAAAGATGACGAGCACGTCTCTCCAGAGGGAGGGGTCGCTGAGCAGGCCATCCACCGCGATCACTCCTCGACGAGCGGATTCC
>QGSR01000395.1 GCA_003387805.1 Bacillota bacterium
GGATCAACCGGGTCGTCGTGGAGGGACGCAACCCCGCCGGCCTGTACTTTGACACCGATCCCGTCACGGCCAGGGTGGCCGTGCAGCCCGGTCTGTTCGGGACCCTCGGCACCATCGTCGGCACCGTTTATTACGACGCGGACGGCGACGGCCGCAAGAGTCCGGATGAACCCGGCGTACCCGGCGTTATGCTGATGACCGACGACGGGCAGTGGGTCGTCACCGATGCGCAGGGGCGCTATTCGATGGCCGGCCTGTATCCCGGAATCCGGGCGGTGAAAGCCGTCGTGCCCGCGGCCGGGATGGGTTCCTCGGTCGGACAACCCGCTGAAAACGGCGACAGGATCGGCCACGGAGACGGCACCGCCGGCGGCGGCCATGCCGGCGACAGCCAAGCCACCGCCAGCGTCGGCCATGCCGGCGTCGGGGCAAGCGCCGGTGCATGGCGGCCGCTGGAGTCTCACTTCGTGCTCGTGCCCGTGCCCGGCCGCCCGGTGCAAGACGTCGGGCTGCAGCTGGGGCCCGACGGTCCCCCGGCGTCGAGGAGTGGGCCCGGCCGCCCGCCGGCGGTCCCGGCCGCGGCCGTGGGCGCAGCTGATATCATCGTCTCGGCGGACGGCGAAAGCGAGCTTCGCTACGCTTCTATCTTCGGCCGCTGGCTCCTGGGCCGGGAAACGTCACTGACGGTCCGGCACACGGAACGCGCGGCCGGAAACGCTGATTTCGAAGGCGCGCTGCCGGCGCCGGCGCCGCTGGGGGACGAGAGCCTGGGCGGCCGCCTTTCCGTGGGCTCGGGCAGCACCTTTGCCGAGCTGCAGCACGGCCGGTACACGCTGACGTACGGCGGCATCACCCCTGAGTCGTGGCGGCGCAATCGCTTCGCCGGCCGCACCGAGCCGCTGACCGGTTACAAGCTCGTCGTGCGGGGCGATGCCGCGGGCGGCGGCCGCACCGGCGCGGAAGCGCTGTCCGCGTACCACGGCGCCGTGTACGGACGGGACCACTTTGATCTCTTCGAAGACCTGGGCGTCACGGGACCGTACTACTTGAGCCGCGCACCCGTGGTGCCGGGCAGCGTGCAGGTTTGGCTGGTGACCCGGGCCCGCGACGGCTCGGGGCGGGAGCTGCGCCGCGTGCGCCTGATCGAGGGCGCTGATTTCGAGCTGTGGGCCGGCGAAGGCGTCCTGTGGCTGAAAACGGCGCCCGCCGGGGTGGACGACCAGTTCAACCCTGTGGTGCTCGAGGTCGCGTACCGCACCGTGGAGGAAGGCGTCGTCGGCCAGGTCACCGGCCTTCGCCTGGACCTGCAGCCCGGTGGCATCCGCCTGGGCGTGTCCGCTTCGTCCGAACGCCGGGACGGTTCCGGCTCGGGTCCCATGGAGCACCAGGTGCTGGGCGTTGACGGCACGATCCGGCTGGGCACGGCCGGCCGCGTCTCCTTTGAAGCGGGCACCAGCGTCGTGTCCGACGTCTTCGGGCCGCGGTCGGGCACCGGCCTGCACGTTTCGGCCGATGCCGCCGTCACGGAGCGGCTGCGCCTGGAGGCGGCCGCAACGTGGGTGGAGGGGCGCCTGCGGGCCCCCGGGCGCCGGGAAGAGACGCCGGGCCTGCGGCTGGCCGTGGGCCTGAAGTATCGGCTGGGTGAAAACACGGAGCTCATGTTCAAACACGGCCTGGAGGAGCCGGTTGCGGCGCCGGCGAGCCGCAGCGACGAGCTGCTTTTGTCCAGCGGCATCGGCACCGGCTGGCGGCTGCGGGCGGGCGTCGCGTCCTCGCGCAGCGAGGCGGGCGACGAGGCCACCCGCATTCACGCCGGTCTCGGCTGGTCCGTCGGTGAGCGGCATCGGTTCAGCCTGGACGCGGGCGTGGAAGCGCGTGGCCCGGCGGCCGCGGCGGGGGCGCCCGGCACGGACGGCTGGACCATCGTCGCTCCGGCGCAAGTGGCATACCAGCTGACGTCCCCGCACGTCCGGGCGGGGCTGGCGTACCGGCAGGCCCTGGGAGCCCACGGGCCCGGGACGTGGACCGCGTCCCTGGAGTCCGCTTCGGACGCCGGGCCCCGGTCCTTCACCCGCCTGGAGACGACGGGGGAGACGT